>NZ_LZPJ01000119.1:0-39353 GCF_001729365.1 Acinetobacter sp. YK3 | reverse complement strand
TTTGGCATCTGCATCAGCTTTGCGTTTTGCATCCGCTTCGGCTTTACGTTTTGCTTCTTGTTGAGCTTGAAGCTTTGCATTTTCAGCCGCTTTCTGCTGTTTTAACTTCGCATCTTGCTCTGCTTTTTGACGTGCTCTGGCATCCGCTTCAGCTTTCGCGCTTTGTTCAGCTCTGAGTTTCGCTTCAGCTTCAGTTTTTGCCTTTGCATCAGCTTGACGTTTTGCTTCAGCATCGACACGTTGTTTTTGTGCCTGTGCTTCTGCAAGTTTACGCTGTTCTTCGACTTGCTTGGCACGAGCAGCTTCATCGGCTTTACGTTTTTGTTCAGCTAATTTTGCTTGCTGTGCTTGCTCCACCTTTTGTTTTTCAGCTGCAAGTTGTTGTGCAGTTGGCGGTGGAGGGGCTACAGGAATATTTTCAGGTAAGGTCGGATCTACATTTGGACTGACCACTTCTGGTGCTTGTTTATCAGCAGTGACTTGCTGTTCAGGCTGCTGAAGTGATTGAGGTAAATCTTCTGGCTTCACCAAAATAGTGGTGAGTTTTTTAGGCTCTTCTGGTGGTTTACTCAAGCCTAAAAACAGTAAGCCAACAATCGCGATTGCATGAACACCGAGTGTGAAACCCAGTGCAATCGCATTTTGCTTAAAAGGCGGCTCTTGAAATTTTTTCATAGCTTATTTTAACGGCTCGGTCAGTAAGCCAACTTGAGTTAGGCCTGCTTCTTGTAGACTCGCCATAAGTGAAACCACTTCACCATAAGGACGAGATTTATCACCATTCACGAGAACAGTCAGTTGCTTATTTTCTTGTTCAGCTTGAGTTTGAGCTTCACTTAAAAGCGTTTCAAGCTGTTCCAGTGATAGTGGCTCACTGCCTTTGTGTTCTTGATATTGCAAAAAGATATTGCCATCTTTGCCAATGGTGACCATCGCTGGCATATCTTTAGATTCAATAGGGTGGTTATTGGCTTGAGGTAAATCTACTTTGATACCACTGGTGATCATGGGTGCTGTCACCATAAAAATAACCAGAAGTACTAACATGACGTCGATATAAGGAACGACGTTCATATCGCTTTTCAGTGGTTTTTTAATCCGCTCAAAACGTCCAGATCTTTGAATCGCCATTATGCATCTTCCTGTGTCGTTCCAATCGCTTGACGCTGTAAAAGAGCAACCATTTCTTCTGCAAATAAGGCACGGTCTGAATAGATCGATTCGCCTTTGGCTGTGTAGTGGTTAAATGCAAGTACCGCTGGAATTGCAGCAAATAAACCGATTGCTGTAGCGATGAGCGCTTCGGCAATACCCGGTGCAACTGTTGCCAACGTAACTTGATCCACCGCAGCCAGACCGATGAAGGCATTCATAATGCCCCAAACAGTACCAAATAAACCAATATAAGGTGCAACAGAACCAATGCTGGCAAGTGCACCTAAGCCTTGTTCCAAACCGCCTTGATCACGGCTTAAACCGACACGAAGGATACGTTCAGTTCCTTCGATGGTTTGATTGGTATCTGCTTTACGTTTTTGTAATTTGAAAAACTCACCCAACCCTTGATAGAAGATGTCTTCTAAACCACGACGTTTAGAGTTGAGTTGAGCGTTATTATAAAGGGTATTTAATTCGGCACCTGACCAGAACATCTTTTGAAAATGCTCATCATCTTGTCCTGCTTTTTTGAAGCCCATATGCAATTTGGCGATTAGATACCAGCTATAAATTGAAGCGAGTAATAAAATCAGCATGACCAGTTGTACAACAGGACTTGCTTGCAAAATAAGGTCGGAGATGTGTAGAGAAGATTCTAAATTAGTTGCCATAAGTTACTGTGCCGAAAGTTTATTTTAGTCCTGTGCCAATTCTTTTTGAATCAGGTCACGAATTTCATCAGGAAGTCGACGTGGCATTAACTCTTTGTTTAAACATGCCAACACAACCTCACCTGAAGCCAGCAAGATTTCACCACGATAAATATTTTGTTGCAACACAAATGATGCGGCTTTACACGAAATAACACGTGCTGTAACGGTAATTAAGTCATCCATTAATATAGGTCGTACATATTTGACCTGAATCTGGTGCACAACGAAGTTGTAATCTTGTTGATGCCAGTAGTGATCAACTCCAGCAGCACGTAACCATTCAGTGCGTGCACGTTCCATAAAACGGATATGGTTGGCATGGTAGACGATACCACCTGCATCTGTATCTTCGATATAAACACGAATTTTAAATTCAAAATGATTCGCCATGAGAGTATTCCGTTCTAGTTCACTATAGGGCTTTATATTTAAAAATATGACTGCTAAATAAAACATCAGTTCCATTCAACGTCATAGACCTGCTTTAAATACGGGGCAGTTTAGCAGATTGCATACTAAGTCCTATGGCACAACCTTTCAATTGCGATTGCGGTCTTTATTGTCTAAAACGGGACACTCTATAACTTGTATGTTGTTAAGTTAAGACGGTTTCCATGCGGCCTGAACTTGTTTCGCGATTTCTGGATAATCTAAGACGAATCTTACATGTAGCTCTGTCCCTGTCTTTAAGGCTTTATCATCGACTATAAAATAGGGGTTATGGTTCGGAGCGGCTTGACTTAAGTCCTGATTTTCAGGTGTCGCACCTAAGAAAACAAAGAAGGACGGCATTAATTTTCCATAATAGGCAAAATCCTCACTGGCACTTGCATTATGGTCCATCAGATGAAGTTTCGAATCTCCGACAGCTTTGGTCAATGTTGGCTGAATAAGTTGAGTAAGTGCCTTATTATTCACTGTTACTGGAGCATAAGGCGCAATCTCAACTTTGGCCGTTACATCATTGGCTTGAGCATTATGTTCAACAAGCGTCGGTAAACTTTTTAAGATGTTGTCTCGTATCTGTTCGTTGTTGGAGCGAATGGTACCAATCATATTAACTTGATCAGGAATGATGTTTCCTGCCGTTCCACCTTGAATATTACCAATACTGATGACGCCCATGCCTTGAGTCAGATCGGTTCTTCGACTAATAAGACTTTGTATATTGTTAATCATTTGAGCTGACGCATAAATCGGATCTCTACCTAACCAAGGCATCGAACCATGGACTTGTTTGCCGTTGACTTGAATACGCAAATGATCTGAACTGTTTAAAATCGCACCATCTTTATAGTAGAGATGTCCGCTTTTCATACCAGACATGACATGCATACCAAAAATAGCTTCTGGCTTATCGTCTATAAATGCTCCGTCCGCGATCATTTTTCTTGAGCCGATTTGATCGCCATGTGTGAAATTATCGATATCTGCGCCACCTTCTTCGGCGGGTTGAAATACAAAAATGACTGTGCCTGATATTTTATCTTTGTTGGCTGCCAGAATTTTTGCTGCACCTAAGAGCATTGCAGTGTGAGCATCGTGTCCACAGGCATGCATTACATAAGTTTCTTTACCTTGATAGATTGCTTTTTGTTTGCTGGCAAATGGCACGCCACTTTTTTCCTGCATCGGTAAAGCATCCATATCCGCTCTAAGCGCCATGACTGGACCGGGTTTGTCGCCTTTTAAGATGCCAATGACTCCTGTTTTTGCATAACCTGTTTTGACTTGAATGCCATAAGATTTCAATTCTTTTTGAACAAGCGCAGATGTTTTAAATTCCATATTGCCAAGTTCGGGGTGCTCATGGATGTGTTGTCTTAATTGAATAACCTGATTTTCATTTTGTTGTGCGGCATCTTTTATCCAATCTGCCATACTGAGTTGACTTACGAGGGCGAGTGGAAGTAATAAAGCGGCTTTCTTATACATATCCTTATCCTAAAAATTATTGTTTATCAGATTTACGTTGTATTTTTCTTATAATGCAGTTCTTGAAAATATTAAAAAATCAATAAGGTATAAATAAAGACTTAAAAGGTATAGAGTCGCTAATTTGTTGATAATAGAATTATTATTTTGCTTTAGAGAAAAGGTTCAAATTAAAAAAAAAGAAGAGAAAACTCTCTTCTTTTGCTTAGTTGTTTGACTCAGGCGGTGTCATACCAAACTGTAAATACGCCATATTGGTTGCAATACGACCGCGAGCAGTCCGCATCACATAACCTTGCTGAATTAAATACGGCTCAATCACATCTTCCAGCGTTCCGCTGTCTTCTGCCATCGCTGCGGCTAATGCTTCAACACCTGTCGGTCGTCCTTCAAAACGTTCCAGTAACATACTGAGATAACGTCGATCTAGCGTATCTAAGCCTGCTTTATCAACATTAAGCATGTCCAAAGCGCGTTGTGCCATGTCTTGAGTCACTTCACCTGTGCCTTTGACTTGCGCATAGTCACGAACACGACGTAATAGACGGTTGGCAATACGCGGTGTGCCGCGTGCACGACGGGCGATTTCTGTTGAGCCTTCGTGCGTAATCGGCACATCCATCAAATTGGCAGAACGTGTCACGATATGCGTCAAGTCCTCAACCGAATAGAACTCTAATCGTTGCACGATCCCGAAACGGTCACGTAATGGCGAAGTCAACAAACCAGCACGTGTTGTTGCTGCAACTAAAGTAAATGCAGGTAGATCCAGCTTGATTGAGCGGGCAGCAGGGCCTTCACCAATCATAATATCCAGTTGATAGTCTTCCATCGCAGGATAGAGGATTTCTTCAATCACAGGCGAAAGACGATGAATTTCGTCAATAAACAGAACATCACCTTCTTCCAGATTGGTCAGCATGGCAGCCAAATCGCCAGCTCGTTCTAACACTGGGCCAGAAGTCGACTTTAAATTACCGCCCATTTCACGCGCGATAATATTCGCCAGGGTGGTTTTACCCAAGCCCGGCGGGCCAAAGATCAGGGTATGATCAAGTGCCTCACCACGACCACGGGCCGCGCCAATGAAGATTTCCATTTGCTCACGTACCACAGGCTGACCGATATAATCAGCCAAAGAAGTGGGACGAATGGCACGATCAAAATGATCTTCAGGTTTTTCAGTTCCGCTAATAAGACGATCTTGCATATATCTATTACTTCATCATGGATTTAAGCGCAGCACGAATAATGTCGGCTGACTCAGTATAATCTGCTTTGACGGCTGCAACGGCTTTTTGTGCTTCAGCTGGTTTATAACCGAGCGATTGTAATGCGGCTTCGGCTTCGGCAACAGGTGAGTTTGACATGAACTGGATTTGCGTTGCCGTTGCATTGCTTGAGCCACCTGCGGGATGGGCCAATGCTTTAAAGCGGTCACGTAATTCAATCATTAGGCGTTCAGCTGTTTTCTTACCTACACCCGGAACTTTAATCAGGGTATTTACATCGTCATGTTCAATGGTATGAATCAGCAATTCAACACTCAGGGTTGAAAGAATGCCTAGAGCCATTTTAGGGCCTACACCATTGACTTTGAGTAGCGTGCGGAAAATGGTTTTTTCCTGCGCATCGCTAAAGCCATACAATTGCTGTGCATCTTCACGGACAACTAAATGTGTCCATAACGTGACTTTTTGTCCTTTTTGTAATTGGCAAAATGTTGAAAGTGGGGTGTCGATTTCATAGCCAACGCCATTCACGTTCAGTAATACGGTTGGGGCTTCCAGGGCAAACACTTCGCCAATTAAACATCCGATCATGAGTAAAATTTCACTATTTTTTAAAACAATTTAGTTGGTGATTTAAGAGACTAATAGCGCTTAATTTAAGCCTTTAAAAGAATCCTATTTTATTTCCTTGCAACTCTTGCGCCAGACTATAAGCCTGATGGTCAGAGAACTTACTAATAATATCCAAGACTTGCATAATATTATTATAATGGTTGTTTTGCAGATTTACGCCTGAATGTTGCAAAATTGACATTAATCGCTGTTCTTTAAAGCTTAATGTCTTATGCGGCATGGTCAAAGGAATAAATGCATCCAGAATGGTTTGTAGACTTTGATGGGCAATAATCTCTAAACCTGATTTTTGAGGATGTTCAAAAATTCGGTCACGTGCCAGATTTTTCGCTGTTTGAATGCCTGCCTCAATATCAGGTGAGCAATATTGTAATAGGCTACCTTTGAGCTGGCCTGTCAAAATTTCAAAATGATGCTTGGCAAATGCCGTGGTGACTTCATCGACCAAACGCTTCATGACGCGTCCGCGTAAGGCTGCGATTTTTTGCTGCCAAGTGGTATGCGGTAAATGTAATTCCTCTGGATAGCCATAATCAGCAATCAAATTCAGGAAAATCGGTTCAACTTCAGCATAGTTCAACATATTGAGAATAATGCCATCTTCCAGATCAATTAGCGCATAGCAAATGTCATCAGCTGCTTCTAATAAATAGGTCAGGGGATGACGGCAGTAATGATATTCACCCAGTTGAATCAAACCGAGCTGTTCAGCCAATTGTTTTAAAATTTCTTTTTCAGATTGATAACAGCCAAATTTTGCCCGTTGATGAGAAGGGGTATCACCTTGTTCTTCAATCGTTTTAGACAGCCACGGATATTTTAAATAAGCACCCAGCGTGGCACAGGTCAGGCGCATACCACCATCATCAGGGTGATAATCAATACGACTTAAAAGTCGAAGCCCTTGTGCATTGCCTTCGAACTGACGTACATCAGCGGCTTCTTCTGGCGTAAGTTTAGTCAGAAAGTCGCGATGTGAAGCGTCATCAAACCATTCACGGATTGCGTATTCGCCTGCATGACCAAAGGGGGGATTGCCAATATCATGCGCCAGACACGCCGCCTGAATAATCGCACCGACATCGGCAGGTGAGATCCACATGGGTAATTCGTCTTTAATTTTTTCTGCCGCCAGCATACCCAGCGAACGACCAATACAAGATACTTCCAATGAATGAGTTAAGCGGGTGTGAATCCCGTCATGTTGGGTAAGCGGATGAACCTGTGTTTTTCTATTCAGTTGTCGAAAGCTTTGGGAAAATATAATTCTGTCGTAATCTTTATGGAATGGGCTACGGGCCAATTCTGTACTGCTTTTTTTACTACCTAAACGAATTGCGGAAAGCAACTCTAACCAACGCATTTGTTCCATTTATCATTATTCACTATGAATTCAGTTTCATCATGCCAAAAAAAAGATTAAAGCACTAGAGTAGGGCGACATAAGTTGTCTTGGATAAGTAAGCAGTCCTTTATAGTTTTGTATTTCATGGTCATTTAAATCTGTTCAGCGTAAAGCCTAAAGGAAAAATAAGATTTTTATATCTAATAAATAATCTATGCACTTGTTTGGATCAGGCATCCCAATAAGATGATTAATGAATGACTTTATATAAGCTTTATTTAGGGAGAAATCAGACGATTGCCTATAGTGTTAAACTTTTTTATCAACACGGTGATATCTAAAAAGATGAGGCGTGAATTTGGAATGTGATTTGGGTATCAGGTTAAATGAATTGTTACGAATAAAGTAAAATCAATAAAGCTACAATAAATTAAGTCATTTGAAGTAGAAAACTCTGATTTTTAAGATGGATATGGCTAGCTGAAATGAGGCTTTCACAGTAGAATATGCGCTCTCTTATAAGTCACATTGTGGTAGGTTCGTTAGACCCGCCCGTGGAGCCAAAGTCAACATGTTTATCGTGGCCGGTGCATCAGCACATTCTTCTTTCAAGAAAGCTCAACTCTTAAATCGCTTAACGTCAATGAGTTCTGTTCAATCTTTTGACAGCCAGTGGGTTTATTTGTTTGATCAAGCGCTCAACGAGCAGCAACATCAATCGGCATTACAACTTTTAAACGATGGTCAATCTTTCGAACTTCGCCAAGCTGCAAGTGATGAAATCCAGATTTTAGTCACCCCGCGTGTAGGAACTATCTCACCGTGGTCATCTAAAGCAACAGATATTTTCAAAAACTGTAATACGCCAATTCACCGCTTAGAACGCGGTCTTTTGTTTACATTGAAAGGTGTAACCGAGATTTCGAATGAAGTGAAATTGGCATTACATGACCGTATGACTGAAAATGTTTTTGCTCAAATCGAAGATGCAAAAGCATTGTTCTCGGAAACAGCGCCGAAGCCGTTGAACTCAATTGATATCTTGGGTCAAGGTAAAGAAGCGTTAGTTAAAGCCAACAATGAGTTTGGCTTTGCTTTATCTGAGCAGGAAATTGATTACTTAACCGAAGCATTTACCAAGCTGGGTCGTAATCCGAATGACATCGAGTTGATGATGTTTGCACAGGCAAACTCTGAACATTGTCGTCATAAAATCTTTGGTTCTGAATGGACAATTGATGGCGAAAAACAGCCATTGTCATTGTTCCAGATGATTAAGAATACCTATAAAGAATCTCCGACCGACGTGTTATCAGCATATAAAGATAATGCGTCTGTGATCGTGGGTTATGACACCATGCGTTTTTATCCGAAAGCGGATGAAAATGGTCACTTCGTTTATAAATATAAGAGCCAAGCTGCTCATATTCTGATGAAGGTGGAAACCCATAACCACCCAACAGCAATTTCTCCATTTGCGGGCGCTGCAACAGGTTCGGGCGGTGAAATCCGTGACGAAGGTGCAACAGGTCGTGGTGGTAAACCAAAAGCAGGTTTAACGGGCTTTACTGTATCAAACTTGAATATTCCTGGTTTTGAACAACCTTGGGAAGAAAACTACGGCAAACCTTCACGTATGGCATCGCCATTACAGATCATGATTGAAGGTCCATTGGGTGGCGCAGCATTTAATAACGAATTCGGTCGTCCTGCATTAAATGGTTATTTCCGTACTTTCGAACAGAATGTCAATGGTGAAGTGAAAGGCTTCCATAAGCCAATCATGATCGCTGGTGGTTACGGCAACATTCGTCCTGACCATGTAGAAAAAGATGCGATTCAACCGGGTGACTTGCTCATTGTATTGGGTGGCCCTGCAATGTTAATCGGTCTTGGTGGTGGCGCAGCGTCTTCTGTAGATAGCGGTACCATGGGTGAAAGCCTTGATTTCGCCTCAGTACAACGTGAAAACCCAGAAATGGAACGCCGTTGCCAAGAAGTCATCGATACATGCTGGCGTTTAGAAGACTTTAACCCGATCGTGTCTGTACATGACGTGGGTGCGGGTGGTCTATCAAATGCTATGCCTGAACTTGTGAATGATCATGAGTTAGGTGCAGTTCTTAACCTTCGTAAGATTCCATCTTTAGAGCCAGGTATGAGCCCGATGGAAATCTGGTCAAACGAAGCGCAAGAGCGTTATGTACTTGCGATTCGCCCAGAATCTTTAGAACAGTTTGAAGAAATTTGTGCACGTGAGCGTTGTCCGTTTGCGGTGCTTGGTGAAGCAACTGAAGCGCGTCATTTGACCGTTGAAGACCCATTGTTTGAAAACAATGCAGTCGACATCCCGATGCAAGTGATGTTGGGTGGTACGCCACGTATGCAACGTTCGTATGAAACGATCGAGCGTACAGGCAACGACTTTGATGCAGCAAAAGTTGATTTGAAAGATGCGATTTTCCGCGTATTGAAAAATCCTACCGTGGCATCTAAATCGTTCTTGATTACCATTGGTGACCGTTCGATTACCGGTATGGTTGCACGTGACCAGATGGTCGGTCGTTGGCAGGTTCCTGTTGCGGATGCAGCAGTGACGACCACAAGTTTGCAAGGTTTCACTGGTGAAGCAATGGCAATGGGCGAACGTCCACCTGTTGCATTGTTAAATCCTGCTGCATCTGCACGTTTGGCTGTTGCGGAAGCGATTACCAACATTGCTTGTGCCAACATCGAACAAATTAGCGATATCAAACTTTCAGCAAACTGGATGGCAGCGGCAGGTCAAAAAGGTGAAGATCAAGCCTTATTTGAAGGTGTGAAAGCGATTGGTATGGAAATGTGTCCTGCATTAGGCATCGCAATTCCAGTCGGTAAAGACTCACTTTCAATGCGCACCACGTGGAATGATGGTGAAGATAAAGCTGTTACTTCGCCAATGACAGGTGTGATCACTGCATTTGCACCAGTTCTAGATGTTCGTAAAACCTTAACGCCTGAATTGAAAAACCTTGCAGACTCTGTATTGGTTCGTATTGATCTATCTAAAGGGCAGTTCCGTTTAGGTGGTTCGATCCTTGCACAAGTGTATAAAGCGATTGGTTCAGTAACACCTGATGTCGATAGTTTTGATGACTTCAAAGCATTCTTTGCCTTGATTCAAGACTGGAACAATCGTAGTGTAATCAAGGCTTACCATGACATCGGTGATGGTGGTTTATTGGCGACTGTGGCTGAAATGATGTTTGCTTCACGCTTAGGTGTTGCATTAGAAAATCAAACAACGGAAAGCTTATTTGCTGAAGAAATTGGTGCTGTACTCCAAATCACAGCAGCTGATTGGGTGCAATTGCAAGTTGAAGTTGCAGCATCAAGCCTGAAAGATGCAATCGCAGTTGTGGGCCGTGTTAATACAACTGATCAATTGGCTGTCAATGGTTTAACTTTAGAACGTGCTGAATTACAACAAGCTTGGGCAGAAGTGTCACACCAAATCCAGCGCTTACGTGACAATGTTGAAACGGCTGATCAAGAGTTTGCATTGATTGCAGATAAAAATCATAAAGGTTTGATTGCACAAGCGACTTATGATTTGAATGAGCCTGTTGAAGCGCCGTTTATCAATACACGTCGTCCAAACATGGCAATCTTGCGTGAGCAAGGTGTCAACGGTCATGTTGAAATGGCTGCTGCATTTGACAAAGTTGGCTTCAATACCATCGACGTACACATGAGTGACTTGCTTGCAGGTCGTGTCAGCTTGACTGATTTCGAAGGTTTAGTGGCATGTGGCGGCTTCTCATACGGTGACGTGATGGGCGCTGGCGGTGGCTGGGCGAAATCAGTCTTGTTCAATGCAAAATTGCGTGATCAGTTCGAACAGTTCTTCCATCGTGAGAGTACATTCAGCTTAGGCGTATGTAATGGCTGTCAAATGATGTCGCAACTTGCACCACTGATTCCAGGTGCAGAGCATTGGGGCCGTTTCCACCGTAACACCTCAGAAGTATTTGAAGCACGTGCTGTTAACGTACGCGTAGAAAAATCAGTTTCAGTCTTGCTTGAAGATATGCAAGGTTCGATTTTACCAATTGCTGTTGCGCATGGTGAAGGTCGTCTAGTTGCAACTGAACAGCAAATCGCTGCTTTAAATGCCGAGAACCAAGTGATCTTGCGTTATGTAGATAGCTTGGGTAACCCAACTCAGCACTATCCGTTGAACCCGAATGGTTCACCTGAGGCGATTACAGGTCAAACTTCTAAAGATGGTCGTGCAACCGTGATGATGCCGCATCCTGAACGTAACTTCCGTGCCTTACAGCATTCTTGGAAGCCAGAAGACTGGGTTGAAGATGGTGCTTGGTTACGTATGTTCCGTAATGCACGTAAATTTATTGGTTAATTAAATCCATGCAATAAGCCACCGTCAGGTGGCTTATTTAATTCAATATAAAATAATGATCAATGGACAAGAAAAATGAAATCAAAAATCCATTTCCACGAATTCGCATTATTGATGGCATTATTAATGTCCATCGTCTCTTTCTCGATTGATGCTGTTTTACCTGCATTAGGTGAAATTGGCCGAGTTTTTACCCTGCAAAATAGCAATCAGGCACAGTGGGTCATCATTAGTATTTTCTCAGGAATGACTATCGGGCAACTGATTGCAGGGCCATTGTCTGATGCAATTGGACGAAAACGAATTTTATTTACAGGCATCGTGATCTATTTCTTAGGAAGCTTGTTGTGCTATTCCACCCAAAGTTTTGAATGGTTCTTGGTCGGGCGTTTTATTCAGGGTGTGGGTGTTTCTGGGCCTTATGTGGCTTCTATTTCCATTGTTCGGGATAAATACAGTGGCGCACAAATGGCACGTATCATGTCTTTGATCATGATGGTGTTTATGGTCGCACCTGCGATTGCACCCAGTTTGGGACAACTGATTATTCATTTCTTCGGTTGGCGTGATATTTTTGTGTTGTATATGGTCTATGCCATAGCTGTTGGAGGTTGGATCGCTTTAAGGCTAGAAGAAACTTTAGTGCCTGAAAATCGTTTGCCAATGCGTGTACAAGCATTTAAAGATGGCTTCAAAGAAGTAGTGAGCAATAAAACCACCATGAGTTATTTGCTATGTGCAGGTTTTTGTTTTGGCGGTTTTATTGGATATCTTGGAACTTCACAACAAATCTTTATGCAGCAATTTGGCAAAACAGGGCAGGAATTTAGTGCTTACTTTGCGCTATTAGCTGGCGTAATGGGGATTGCATCTTTTACTAATTCTAGAATTGTCATGAAGTTTGGGATGCGCCCGATCTGTATTTATGGCTTTCTTGGCCTATGTTTAATTTCATTGCTGTTCCTCATTATTCAGCTCGCTGGTGTCGCCGTTTCATTCTGGATGTTTATGCTGTATGCCTGCATTTTATTTTTGTTGTTTGGAACACTGTTTGGCAATCTCAATGCGATTGCAATGGAACCGATGGGGCATGTGGCTGGCATGGCTTCAGCGATTATTGGGGCATCTTCATCTGTACTGTCGTTAATTCTCGCTTCGATCATTGGGCAGCTTTATAACGGTACCTTGATTCCAATGACCAGTGGATTTGTGATTTTGTGTGGTTTGGCTTTTGCGATGACACTGTATGAGAAAAGGCAGTTAAAAATATTAAATTCTGATAGTTAAGTCGTTGATGCTCGGAAGATAAGAAAATATGAAAAAAGTTGTTCCAGTAATTTTAAGACATCAAAAGCATGGCTTGGAAATATTGGCTTTTCGGCATCCACTTGCAGGGATTCAATTGGTTAAAGGGACAATAGAGCAAGAGGAAAAATATGATGAAGCTGCAATCCGTGAATTATTTGAAGAAGCAGGGTTAAATGCTGAAGCAAATCCCAAGTTTATGGGGAATTTAAAACTCAAATCTAATCAGCAAGGTTGGTATTTCTATTTATGTGAGGTCAGCGTAGATTTAGCTGAAACTTGGATACATCATTGTCAGGATGACGGTGGCTTAGATTTTGAGTTCTTTTGGTTCCCTTTAAATCAAAAGCCAAATGAGAGTTGGCATGAGAGTTTTCATGAAGCCTTAAGTTATTTAAGAAATTTCTTAGTGTCGTCATAACCCATCTTCTCTTGGTGAAAGCCAGTCTTTATATTTGTCTCTTAAAGCATTTCTTTTCTCCTCATCAAAGATAATAAAATCAATGCCACCGTCATAAGGTGCAACAATTGTATTTTTCTCGAAAGAAATCATAAAAGCCTTTAATTCATCATCGGCGATCTTTTTCAATAAGTCATCATGTTGATTGGTTTGCCAAGTTACTTCGACACTACATGGTCTAAAGAAATGATCTTCATCCTCTTCATCATAATATTCAGGATTAGCTCGTGTTAAGTTAATTTCCTGCTCTAAATGAAATTGATATTTAAGGCTAAAAGCAGGGTCATAAGCTTTATTGTTTCTGCTCAATGTAAAGTAATGGCCTGAGACTATAAAAATAGAAGTATCACTACCGAGGCAATCTGTAATGATTTTATTCTGGCGATCTAGTAATAATTCGTATTCAGCAGCTGTATCTGCATATCTTTTTGACTCTGGTAGGCTATGGATCCTAAACCAAGATTGTGCAAAGTCTTGGACTAAATAATGAGAAATTGGAAGTTTGTTTGGATAAAAAAGCTCCCATTGAGCTTGAAAAGAATAAGGCATATTAATTTATAAAAGTTTATGAAAAATATATATTATTAGATAGAGCTAAAAAGATAAATCTACAAATAATTTCATTTATCTTCTGAAGCCTATAAATTTTTCTCCTTTTCTAATTGGCTCAATTCTTGCTTCTCATATTTCAATAATAAATAAGATATGAGAGAGCAATATGATAAAAAATGAAAACTATTTGAGAGCAAGCCATTCAAAAGACAAAGGCTGGTTTTGGTTTGGCTTAACTGTGCTCATTCAACTGCTATTTATCATCGTGAGTTATCTCATTATCAATCTTTCACTTTGATTGTTCAGCTTTTATCACGCTATGATTGAATTCTCATTGATTTCGATTTGAGCCATTTTACGATGCTAAAGCTGATTTATTACGTGCCAGAATCTCATTTGGAATCTACCAAACAAGCAATCTTTGAAGCAGGTGCGGGTGGTATTAGTAATTACGAATATTGTGCTTGGCAAGTCAAAGGCATTGGGCAATTCAAGCCTGTAAAAGGTGCAGATCCTTTTTTAGGACAATTGGATGAGTTAGAGCAGCTTGAAGAATGGCGAGTAGAAACCATTGTCACAGAAGAAAAGGCCAGTGCAGTAGCAAAAGCTTTAAAGGCAAGCCATCCTTATGAAGAGCCTGCTTTTGAGTTTATCCAGATTTTAGATATTCATTGAGTTTGATTAGGTTTAATCATACTGGTCTGAATTAATCGGGCGATATCGGTTGTCCGTGCACGAATCAGCTCTGCCGCATTTTGACAGGCTTCTTCTAGACTGGTTGGGCCGGAAGTTAAAGAAAAGGCAGCCCTAATACCGTGCTCATATAAAGCTTGATAGTTTTGCCCAAGCGTTCCTGCAATTACAATCACAGGAATATTGGCTGCTTGTGCTATTTGAGCGACCCCGAACGGGGTTTTGCCATTTAAAGTCTGTTCGTCAAACTTTCCTTCACCTGTAATCACCCAATCCGCGCCTTGGATTTTTTCTGCAAGCTGGTTCAGGTCTGCAATCACTTCCACACCCGATCTAAACTCGGCTTGTAAGTAAGTTTTTGCAGCAAAACCAAGTCCACCTGCTGCTCCCGCACCAGCTTCATTGCGTTGATCAATGCCAAGCAATTGTGTTGTGACATCAGCAAAATGTGACAATGCTTGATCCAGTTCAAGTACCTGATTTGGTGAAGCACCTTTTTGTGGGCCAAAAATATGAGATGCACCATTAGGGCCGCAAAGTGGATTGGTTACATCAGCAGCCAATAAAAATTTAGTTTGTTGAATGCGTGGATCAAAATTCTCCAGATTGATCTGTACCAGATTTTGCAGGGCAAGACCACCAGCAGGCAAGACTTGATGATCTGCATCTAAAAACTTAGCGCCTAAGGCAGATAAAAGCCCCGTACCAGCATCATTGGTTGCGCTGCCGCCCACAGTCAGTACTATTTCCTTTGCACCTGCATCCAAAGCAGCGAGGATCAGCTCACCTGTACCAAATGTACTGCTGATACATGCATCACGTTCTGAGGGATGCACCAATTGGATACCACTGGCTTGCGCCATTTCAATGATGGCAATTTTTTCAGTCTCTAACCAGCCCCATTTTGCTAATACAGGTTGCCCAAGTGGGCCTTGTACGGTTTGTTCACGCCATTGACCTGAACAAGCCGCTAAAACAGCTTCAATTGATCCTTCACCGCCATCTGCCATGGGGCAAGTGATGATTTCTGTATTAGGAAAAACCTGTTGCCAACCTAAAGCAATCGCTTCTGCAACATCATGTGCAGATAAGCTGTCTTTAAAAGAGTCTGGAGCAATGACGACTTTCATATTTTTGAAATTTAGTTTTAATCAGAATCGAGCTTAGACGGTCTATTCGTAAATATCTATATGGATACACAAAATAAAAAACCACTTAACTTTTAGGCTAAGTGGTTTGTTCTAATGATTAATGCAGTGATTAATTGAACTGAGAAAAATCAGGTTTACGCTTTTGCATAAAGGCTTGTACCGCTTCCATCATTTCTGGTGAGCGTACACGTTGCATGAAAATTTCAGCTTCATCATCGACACATGCAATGATATCTGCCAAGTCTTGTTTCATGAGTGCTTTAGTTTGTTTGATCGAAGCCAATGGTAATGCTGCTAAATGTTGCGCTGTCTTTTGCGCTGTCGCATACACATCTTCAACCACATCATTGACTAGATTTGCTTTTACCGCAGTCGCTGCATCAAATTTTTTCGCCGTGAATAATAACTCGGCTGCTTTTTGATAACCAGCCTGTTTCACCAATAAACGACTTGCTGCACCTTCTGGAGATAGACCAAGGCTGACAAATGGAATTTGGAACAGGGCAGTGTTGTCTGCAAATACCATATCCGCATGTAATAGAATCGTGACACCAATTCCGATTGCAACACCTTTCACTGCAATGATGAGTGGTTTTGAAAAACGAGCTGCTGCTTTTAATAATACAAATGGAGGTTGATCGCCAGCTTTGCCTTCATGTGGCTTTTGAATAAAGCTCATAAAGTCTTTCATGTCATTACCCGCCGTAAAGTCTTGTTCTGCACCGCGGAAAATTACCACACGAACTTCTTTATTTGCATCGGCTTCATCCAAAGCTTTTGCGATCCAAAGGTAAAGTTCGCCATAGAGTGCATTTTTTGCTTCTGAACGGTTAATGGCTAAGGTGAGTACGCCATCTTCTAAATTTGCTTGCAAATGTTGATGAGGTTGTTGAATACAGCTAAGTGTCATCGTACTATCCTTGCTTTAATCCAGATTGATTTTAAGTGCCCTCATTATGTCGCATATTTATTAGAATGGCGCAACTGATGAGTTCACAAAAAAAGTGAAATTAAGCCTATGTACACATTTGACTATCTTGTTTTTATTGGACGCTTCCAGCCATTTCATTTTGCACATATGCAAACCATTGAAATTGCATTACAAAAAAGTCAAAACGTGATCTTGGCTTTGGGGTCGGCACAATCCGAACGGAATATCAAAAATCCTTTTCTGGTGATTGAGCGTGAGCAAATGATCTTGTCGAACTTTTCTGAGCAAGATCAAAAGCGAATTCATTTTGTCCATGTGGTCGATGTCTATAACGATGAGAAATGGGTCAAACAGGTCAAAGACTTGGTCAATGGCGTGATTCAGCCAAATGCAAAAGTCGGTTTAATCGGTCATTTTAAGGATGAATCTTCTTATTATTTACGTTTATTTCCTGAGTGGCAGATGGTGGAGCTGGAGAGTTTGAAAGATTCCATTTCAGCAACACCAATGCGTGAAGCCTATTATCGTGGTGAGATTCAAACTGAGTTTTTTCCTGAAGGGACAATCCAGTTCTTGAGCGAATTTCAAAAATCGCCGATCTATCAGAAACTACAGCAAAAGTTTAAGGACAATGACCGTTCCAATATCGATGAATTTTGATACAAAGGGAAGATTAGGCATCTTCCCAAAAAATGATTCGATTTGAAAATGGGTCGGTGATACTCAGTTCCAATGTTTCCCAATCGGTTTTCTCTACTTGAGGCTTGGCAAATTTATAGTCTTTTGCATCCAATTCTGTATGAAGCAAACTAAGATTCTCCCAATAAATACGAATGGCACTGTGTGGGCTAGCATCACCGAAATGTTCAGATAAATGAATGATGCAATCACCTTTGGAAATCTGTAGATAAAGCGGGAAGTTATCCCCAAAAGTATGTTGCCAATCGAGTTGGAAGCCTAAATAGTCCAGATAAAATGATTGGGCAAGTTCGACATCGAAAATACGTAGAATGGGGGTAATTGAGCCAGATTGCATGCTTATTCCTTTTTATCGAACACCAAATTGTTGAGTCCAATAACTTTTTTGTTTCGCTGATTGGTCAACTGTACAGGCTAGCGCGTAGTCTGTAAATTTTGGATGCATCAAATTACGACAATGCACAGGACTGGCCAGCCATGTTGCCATCACATCATTTAAGTTATTTTGTCCACGAGCCACATTTTCTCCACCGCCACGACCCTTGAACTGCGTTTGTTTTAAACGGCTTCTAAAATCGTGACCTTCACTACTAACGTGTCCGAGCATATTGTTTTGTGCCATATCTTGTGCATGAGCAAAAGCACTTTGGGATAAAGCACTATTCCATTTTAAGGGTGCAACTGCTGGAAAATGTTGTCCACCACATTGCCGTGGTTGCTGTCTAATTTGATTGATTGCATTCAGAATCACCTGCTGATAGGCAGGATTTTGTATATCTTGGCAGCGTATTGTGGCGCTTGATTTATCTATTTGCGCTACGTTGAAGGATTGCTGTTGTGATGTGGCAGGGATGCTTGTACTACACGCTGATAAGAACATGAGACAGCTAAGGCTAGGAAGTAGTTTTAGAGGATTCATTTGCAGTATCTTTTAATTATTTTTAATTTTCTTATCATACGCTAAGCACAAAGTGGACATCAATTTGTCTGAATAAAAAAAGCGGATATGGAATCCGCTTTTTTCACTGAATCATCTTAAGCGGTTTGTAAGGCTTTTAGGTCTTCTAACACTTGTTCTGCATGTCCAGCCGCTTTGACTTTACGGTAGCTTTTCACTAACTGTTTGTTATGGAAAATAAAGGTTGAGCGTTCAATGCCCATCACCTGTTTGCCATACATATTTTTTTCTTTAATCACGTCGAAATGTTTGCACAGCACTTCTTCTTTGTCACTGATTAAATCGATGCTGAGTGCTTGTTTTTCTGTAAAGTTCTGATGTGCTTTAACTGAATCACGAGATACACCAATAATCTGGCAGTTTAAAGCATCAAACTGATCTTTTAAGCAAGAAAAGCCTACCGCCTGAGTGGTACAACCAGGGGTTGAATCTTTAGGGTAGAAGTAGAGCACCAACCATTCACTGCTGATTTCAGCAAGATTGATTTCACCTTGAGTGGTTGGGAAAACATGATTGGGTAATTGAATATTCTCAGACATTGTTCATCCTTCGATAAAATTAGTTTTGCTCAAGCTCAAGCGGTAAAAAAGCATATTCCTCATGATAAACAATATCGCCGTGTCGTACAGGAATAGCTTTGTTAAAAATAGGTCCATCAATCACAGTGGTGTGAAATTCGCCACCTTCACCACATGGATCAACGCCACGATCTTCCAATTCCTGAATATAGTCCAAGGTTAAAATCTTACCTAGATCTTCAACTTGCATACCCAGTTTCAGGTTGACTGTCACGATGACACTCTTGAATCCTAAATTTATAAATTCTTCAACCACTTCTCGGTGAGAGCGTAACCAAAGCGGCATTCCCAGTTTTAGCCCCACTTGCTGGGTGACCCGATCATGCCAGCAACCATGCTCAGGCATATCAAGATCACCCGTTACCAATACTTCTGCACCTTGTTGTTTGGCTTGATCGAGTAGCGCAATGAACTTTGTTTCATAATCGGCCCAACTTGAAGATGTCATATACACGGGTAAAGCAACCGCATCTGCTTGTGCGCGGATAATATCCAGTGGCATCGCATGGGAACGAGAACGTTGGCCTTGTTCTTCCAGCATGACAATTAGCCCAATCACAGTGCCTGTTTGCATCGCATGATATAGGGCGAGGGAACTGTCTTTACCACCACTGAACGAGACAATAGATTGTCGTTGCTCGGCATTGGTTTTCCATTGATCTTGCATGGTGTTATTCAACTGATTCTAGATAAAGGGGATTTTAACAAAGCCCAATGAAAAAGCCTGCATAAATGCAGGCTTTGTTTTCAACTATACAGGCTTATTTTTTTGGAGCCTGTTGTTGCTGTTGAGCAGCTTTCATTGCTTCTTCAGTTAGTTTCTCTAACTTAGTCACAAGTGGAGCGCCTAAACATGCTTGTAGGTCTTTATTTTGCTGTTGCACAAAACCTAAAGAGCTTGGGCTTTTCTTCGCATTAATCGCGCTCTGGATTTCCCATTTTTGCGCTTCAGTTACTTTACCTTGAGCATCAATTTGGCAACCACAGAACTTGCTAACTTCAGCCGCTGTTAATTTACCGCCTTTAGCAGTCTGGTCTTTACATACGTTGACCAATGCTGCTTTTACATTGGTACTTTTATACGCAGTTTGTAATGGATTATCAGCTGCGTGAGTTGCTGTCGCAAAAAGTGCGGCAGCTGACATCATTGTAGATAGAATAAGATTTGATTTAGAAAACTTCATATAATGTACCTAATTTTTTACCCTAATATCGATTATTCAGCGTAACGCGTAGGATCCGCAATACCTGCTTCGATAAAACCTTGTTGACGTAAACGACAACTGTCGCATTTGCCACATGCACGTCCTTGAGCATCTGCCTGATAGCAGGATACCGTTTGACTGTAGTCTACGCCATGTTCGATGCCTAAGCGTATAATATTCGCTTTGGATAAATGTAACAAAGGTGTTTCTATTTTAAGAGGTTTTCCTTCAACGCCTGCTTTGGTTGCTAAATGTGCAAGATTGGCAAAAGCGTCAATAAATTCTGGGCGACAATCAGGATATCCTGAATAATCAACAGCATTGATCCCAATTACGATGGCAGCAGCGTCAAAAACTTCGGCCGCAGCAAGGGCATAAGACAAGAAAATTGTGTTACGTGCTGGAACATAAGTTACAGGAATCCCTTCTTGTAATTGTTCTGGAACTTCAATGTTATGATCTGTAAGCGCAGACCCACCTAAATTGCCTAAATCGATGTTAATGATGCGGTGTTCTACACCTGCACGTTGAGCCAGCGCTTTGGCTGCATCAAGTTCAGTGGTTGAACGTTGACCGTACATAAAGCTTAAGGCGATACATTCATAATTTGCCTGTGCCCAAGCAAGACACGTTGTTGAGTCTAAGCCGCCAGACAATAATACGATGGCACGAGAACGCATATTATTTTCCATTATTCAACCTAAAATAAATTTGAGGAAAATCATTGCTGTTTTAAAGCATGATTTTCATGAGCTTTTAACGACCAGATTCATCATTCCATAACAGTTTGTGTAACTGTAACTGGAAGCGAACAGGGAGATGGTCTTCTAAAATCCACTGGGCTAAGTCACGCGCCAATGCTGGCAGGGCAACTGCACCTTTTTCAACTGCAAAAGCAGGTGAGAACCAAACCGTACTCACTTTGTCTTGCAACTGGAATTGTTCTAACTGTTGTTTTGACCATTCATAATCCGCACGATTACAGATCACAAATTTAATCTGGTCATGTGGGGTGAGATGGTCAAGATTACTATATAAGTTACGGTGATCTTCTTTTGAAGTTGGCGTTTTTAAATCCAGAACTTTAGAAACACGCGGGTCAACCTTGGAAACATCCAAAGCGCCACTGGTTTCGAGCGAAACCTGAAAACCAAGATCACACAGACGTTGTAACAGAATCAAACAGTTGGGTTGTGCAAGCGGTTCACCGCCTGTGACACAGATATACGGTGTTTTATGCTGGCTCGCTATTTCGATAATCTGTTCAAGTGATAAACGTTCACCGCCTTCAAAAGAGTAGGTGGTATCGCAATAACTACAGCGTAACGGACAACCTGTTAATCGAATAAAAACAGTTGGTAGACCAAACGTATTCGCTTCGCCTTGCAAAGAGTAAAAGATCTCCGTGATGCGTAAACCAGCCGCAGGATCAGAGACAGGAATTGCAGAAGAACGTAAGGAAGCCATAAACAGTTACCACAAACAGGTGCCACACAAGCAGCATGCTACATAAAAAACAAAATCTCTACGACCATGACTGATCGTAGAGACGAGGAGCGACAGAAGCTCCGAGGAACCATTAAGTTCCGTATATATTACAAATTAGTCAGCGCGTAATAAATCGTTCAAGCTGGTTTTTGCACGTGTTTTTGCATCCACTTTTTTCACGATGATTGCAGCATATAAGCTGTAAGTACCGCATTTTGATGGAAGGCTACCCGCAACAACCACAGAACCTGCTGGTACGCGGCCATAGTGAACTTCACCAGTTTCACGATCAAAGATTTTGGTTGATTGACCAATGAAAACGCCCATTGAAATCACAGAACCTTCTTCAACAATCACGCCTTCAACGATTTCAGAACGTGCACCGATGAAGCAGTTGTCTTCAATAATGGTCGGGTTTGCTTGTAAAGGTTCTAAAACACCACCGATACCAACGCCACCAGACAAGTGAACATTTTTACCGATTTGTGCACATGAACCTACAGTTGCCCATGTATCAACCATAGTGCCTTCATCTACATAAGCACCAATGTTGACATAAGATGGCATTAACACCACATTTTTAGCCTGGAAGCTACCACGACGCGCAACTGCAGGTGGTACGACACGTACGCCAGCAGCTTTGAATTGCTCTTCAGTCCAGCCTGAATATTTAGTATCTACTTTGTCATAGAAACGAAGATCACAAGCTTCGATAGGCTTATTGTCATTGAGTTTGAATGAAAGTAAAACGGCTTTTTTTAACCATTGGTGAACAACCCATTCACCATCGATTTTTTCAGCTACACGAAGTGTACCGTTATCTAAACCTGTCAATGCTTCTTCTACAGCTTGACGGATTTCAGTTGGGCAGTCCGCTGCACTATAGTTGGCACGGTCTTCAAATGCTTGCTCAATGATTGCAGAAAGCTGAGACATGATCTTCCTTCTTCCAAAAAAATTTTGAAGATTTTACACTAATTTTGTAGGGTCTGTTGCCATTTTATAAATAGGTTGCGTTATAAGCTAAAATTTTATCAGACGAGGCATGAAACGTAGGGAATGGCTATTCCCTTGCCAAGTTTCATAACGAAGTATGAGGAAATTTTAGCCATAACCCTTTGGGACAAGGAATTTTTTTGTCGCTACATCGTTATGTCTTGTTCATTTAGAAAGGCTAAATTTCGCAAGCCATGCCTTGTATCGCCTAAAAAAATCTCCATTGTCGCAACCATAGATAAAGTGGCAGCAGCCCCTCAGAATCTTTGAAAAAAGTAGTTACAATATATTGTTTTAAATTTGAGCAACAAATCTGTAATAAAAATGGAGCCTATTGTTTTTTATCTATAATTTAGAAATACATAATTCCTTTGAATTTGTATCAAAAAATAACAAAAAGTAATCAGTTTCTGTATAAAAAAATAGCGCTATTTATTTTATCCTGTGTCCACAGTAACAATTATACTTTAAATAAGAGCATTTTTGAGGAGACTTCAATGAAAGCTTTGCGTGTTATGTTAGCAGCAGGTGTATTAACAGCGATTGCAGGCACTGCATTTGCAGCAGATGAACAAGTCGTGCAGGAATCTGTTTATGCATTTCCTTCATACTTAGATCCAGTTTCAGTTCGTGCTGAGGTAGGTACTACAGGTTACGGTGGTGCAATTTCATATAAAGTCAACCCATACGTGAGCTTAAGCCTTGGTTACAATGGTGGCGATATTTCTTGGTCAGACAGTTTAAAAATTGATGGCACGAAATACGATATGGATATGGATAACAAAAATGCATATTTAAATGCTGAAATTTATCCATGGGGTACTAACCAAAATGCATTTGCACGTGCGTTGTACGTAGCAGCTGGTGTTGGTTATCTTGACAATAGCTATGATCTGAAAAAATCTGTATCTAATACAAACGATACAATTAAAATTGATGGCTCAAACTACTATGCACCAAGCGGCAGTGGTTCAGTTAAAGGTCATTTAAATTATGATAACCAACTTGCTCCATACCTAGGTTTTGGTTTGAATACTCCAGTTTATAAAAACATTGGTGTATTTGGTGAAGTTGGTGCTTACTACACTGGTAATCCTGAAGTTGATTTAAAATCTGAAGGTCTAGTAAAAGTAGGTGGTACTGAATCTGGTCAAGCGGCAGCTGATCGTGATGCAGACAAAATTGCCAACAAAAACAAATATGAGTGGATGCCAGTTGCGAAAGTGGGTGTGAGCTTCAAGTTCTAATCCATGCATTCAACATAAAAAAACGAGCGTCATGCTCGTTTTTTTATACCTGCTCATCAGCAAAATAAAAGGCGCATAATGCGCCTTTTATTTTAGATAATTTATTCTTCTGGATAAGCCACTCTTTTCAAAGCTTTAATATCTGTTTCAGGTGAGCATAAAGAAATAAATTCATAACCATAACCACGCAGTAAATGGCCTTTACGTACTGCGATCCATGTCGTATTCACACCAAACACATCAGTCTTGATTTGTTGTAGGCGATAGTCACGTTCAGCATCATAAGCAACATCATTGACAATTCCGACACCCATATTCAGTTCAACATAGGTTTTAATCACGTCGGCATCAAGAGCTGACATCACGATGTCTGCGTGCAATTGTGCATCTTCAAAAGCTTTATCAATTTTAGAGCGGCCTGTAAAACCACCATGATAAGTAATCAATGGGTATTCTGCTAAAACATCGAGGTTGATTTTATCTAGTTTTGCTAAAGGATGGTCTTTCGGCGTAATAATGCTATGGTGCCATTCATAATAAGGCACACTTGCCAGATTTTCTTCTGTGGTTAACGATTCGGTTGCGATGCCGATATCAGCTTCACCTTGAAGGAGCATTTCTGCAATTTCAACAGGGCTGGCTTGTTGTAAAACTAAATGAACTTTCGGAAATAATTTTTTGAACTGATTCACAATCGGCGGCAGTACATAACGCGCTTGTGTATGTGTTGTCGCAATCGTCAGTGTGCCTTCGTCAACTTTATTAAAATCATCGGCGAGACGTTTAATATTATCGGCATCGACCAACATGCGTTCCACGATGCTCAATAAAGACTGACCTGGTTCGGTTAGACCTAATAAGCGTTTTCCTTTACGTACAAATAACTGTACACCTAATTCATCTTCTAAATCTTTGATGTGTTTACTGACACCAGATTGAGAGGTATACAAGGCCGCAGATGCTTCGGTTAAATTAAAGTTTTGGCGAACAGTTTCTCGAATAATTCTGAGTTGTTGAAAGTTCATAATCGTTTTTCCACATAAAAAGTGAGCATCGGCTAAATTTTCACAAGGATATTTTAGCCGTCCTCAAGATATTATTCTAAGCAACTTGCGTTGATTGATCTGCAAATAAATGAAGTTGAGCCGCACTGATCCAAACGGTTTGATTTGGTTTGAATTGATGTAAGTTCGCTTCTTCTACACTTAATAAAATTTCGATCGTTCGTCCACTACGATCTTGTAATTCAGCCACAACTCGGCCAGCAATCCACACTTCACGTAAGAACGTCGCCTCAATGGTATTGGCTTGAGGTTGGATGTGAATATGTAATTCATTTGGTCGTGCAAATGCAATCACTTTGCCTTGTGGTGCTTCTAGACTGGTTGGTAGCTGAATACGATCATCACCGATACGGATAATACCGCCAGTGTGCTCACCTTCAAAACGATTTGCTTGACCAAGGAAATCAAAAACAAAAGGTGTTGCTGGTTTTTCGTACACTTCGCGTGGTGAGCCGATTTGTTCGACATCACCTTTGTTCATGACAATGATTTGATCTGCAACTTCTAAAGCTTCTTCCTGATCGTGGGTCACAAAGATCGACGTGATATGCAGTTCATCATGTAAGGTACGTAACCAACGGCGTAATTCCTTGCGGACTTTCGCATCAAGCGCACCAAATGGTTCATCGAGTAATAAAACTCGTGGTTCAACAGCTAGCGCACGGGCTAATGCAATACGTTGGCGTTGACCACCAGAAAGCTGAGCAGGGTAACGATCTGCCAAGAAACCAAGTTGCACCAGATCAAGTAAGCGTGTAACACGTTTTTTGATGTCAGCTTCCGAAGGGCGTGTTGCACGTGGGCGAACACGTAAGCCAAAGGCAATATTGTCAAAAACTGTCATGTGACGGAACAGGGCATAGTGCTGGAAAACAAAACCGACCTGACGTTCACGCACGTGGATGTCAGTTGCGTCTTCACCTTCAAGTAAAACCTGACCACCATCTGCAGATTCCAATCCTGCAATGATGCGTAATAATGTTGTTTTACCGCAGCCTGAAGGACCAAGTAGGGCAACCAATTCACCTTCAGGAAAGTCCAAAGAGATATTTTTTAGCGCATGGAATGCACCAAAGTGTTTTTCAATATTTTTAACTTGAATACTCATGTGTTTATTCCTTAGTGATTGGGCTGATGTTTATTTGCTTGTTCTTGGCGGACTTCGAGCCACGTTTTCAAGACCAAAGTGAGGATCGCTAAAAATGCCAGTAACGATGACACAGCAAATGCAGCACTAAAGGTATATTCGTTATAAAGAATCTCGACGTGTAGCGGTAAGGTATTGGTTTGACCACGAATATGGCCAGAAACCACGGATACTGCACCAAACTCACCCATTGCGCGGGCATTACACAGAATCACACCGTAAATCAGACCCCATTTGATATTGGGTAAAGTGACTCTCCAAAAGGTTTGCCAGCCAGAAGCACCGAGTACAATCGCGGCTTCTTCTTCCTCAGTCCCTTGAGCCTCCATTAAAGGAATTAATTCGCGTGCTACAAATGGAACAGTAATAAAAATGGTGGCTAATACAATCGCAGGTACGGCATACAGGATTTTGATATCGTTATCCATTAACCAGCCACCCATCCAGCCTTGTGCGCCAAAAATCAGGACTAACATCAAGCCTGCAATCACAGGTGAGACCGAAAATGGTATATCTATAATGGTGGTAAGAATCGCTTTACCACGGAAATGGAATTTTGCAACGGCCCATGCTGCTGCAACACCAAACACCACATTAATGGGTACGGCAATTGCGGCTGTAAGTAAGGTTAATTTTACTGCCGATAAGGTATCTGAATCGGTTAAGGCGTTGATATAAACGGCTAGGCCTTGTTTAAATGCTTCAACAAAGACCAAAATCAGAGGAAGCAGTAAGCAACTTAAGAAAAAGATTAAGGCCACACCGATTAAGCTATAACGTACCCATGTCGGTTCCCGGGTTGCATCTCGGCTTTGTAGTTTGAGGGCTAAAGCGTTGCTGTTGGTGTTTAAGCTCATTGTGCAACTCTCCCTGTGCGACGGCTTGCCCATGCTTGCACCAAGTTAATTAAAAATAGGATGGCAAATGATAGAACAAGCATAACCACAGCAATGGTCGTTGCACCTGCGTAATCATATTCCTCTAAGCGAGAGATAATCATCAACGGTGCAATTTCTGTTTTATAAGGCTGGTTACCTGCAATGAAAATTACTGAACCATATTCACCGACCCCACGTGCAAAAGCTAAAGCAAAACCAGTCAGTAAAGCCGGGAATAAAATTGGTAAAATGATTTTGGTAATGGTCTGCCAGCGATTGGCGCCTAGTGCAGAAGCCGCTTCTTCCAGTTCAGTTTCAATATCGCTTAATACGGGTTGTACGGTACGAACCACGAAAGGTAAACCTATAAAGATTAAAGCCAGTGTGATACCAATCGGGGTATAAGCCACTTCGATGCCGAGAGGAGACAGATATTGTCCAATCCAGCCTGTAGGTGCATACAAAGAGGTTAATGCGATACCTGCAACTGCAGTGGGTAACGCGAAGGGTAAATCAACTAATGCATCGACAATGCGTTTACCTGGAAATGTATAACGAACCAGACACCATGCGAGTAATAGACCAAATACGACGTTGACCAAAGCCGCAATCAATGCAGCACTAAAACTCAGTTGTAAGGACTTCAAAATTCGTTCTGAAGTTAAGATTTCCCATAAACCATCCCATCCAATCCCTAAAGATTTGATAAAGACAGCAGATAAAGGAATAAGCACAATCAAAGACACGTAAGCGAGGGTGAAGCCTAATGAGAGACCAAACCCAGGCAGCACTCGGGAACGCTGCGACATGATGTTTCCTCAAAGAGAAATGTTTGCTAAAAAAGCAAATAAATAATGCGAATACTAAAAATACGGGGGCGGTGTTAGGCAAATTTCAGATTAAAATTTGCCTGACTCATTCGGGCGACGAGCTGCGTCTTTTTTTCAGGCAGCAAGTAGTTCAGAATCTCCGGGAAAGGGCCAAATCCGGAAGCAACATTAATATGACCAACAGGACCTAAATTGATGGGTGTCAATTTCCAAGCCTGTGCCAGTTGTAAGGCATCGACATAACCTAGCCAAGGATCATTTTCGCTGATCAATAATGTGGTTGGCACGTCAATTTTGAGTTGCTGAAAATACTGTTGATAGTCCGTCAAACTATGGCGGGCAAAGCCAGCTTCACCAAAACGTGCAGGATTTGCAGGTGCAACCAAGACCAGATTTTTCACTTTAGCTCTGAGTTCAGGATGTTCTGCAAGCGCAGCAACACTGGTTAAGCAACCAAAGCTATGAGCAACGATTTGAACAGGTGCTGGGGCAGCAACAACCGTTTTAACAAATTGGGCAACCCATTCACTAAGCACAGGACGATCCCAATGCTTCTGTTGAACGCGAGAGCTAGACACGAGTTGCTGTTGTAACCAAGACTGCCAATGCTGCGCTTCGCTACCACCTACACCTGGAACAATTACAGTATGAATCATGTCCGCTCTCCCTATTTACCTGCTGAGTAAATTATTTCCCTGAGTTGTTGAGTTTGACTATCTGGTCAAACACACCGCCGTTATCAAAGTGAGTCTTTTGTACTTTGGTCCAGCCGCCAAACTCTTGATCAATTGTCACAAGTTTGAGTGGTTTGAATACATTGCTATATTTCTTTAATACCGCTGCATTACGTGGGCGATAGAAATTGCGTGCAGCAATCTCTTGGCCTGCTGGTGAATACAGATAGTTCAAGTAACCACGAGCGATTTGTAAGTTACCTTTTTTCTCAGCATTTTTTTCTACAACTGCCACTGGTGGTTCTGCAAGAATTGACAGAGATGGGGTGATGATTTCGAATTTGCCTGGTTGCTCACGTACTGCAAGGTAAGCTTCATTTTCCCAAGCCAGTAATACGTCACCAATACCGCGTTCAGCAAAGGTTGTGGTTGCACCACGGGCACCAGAGTCAAGAACTTTGGTTTGTTTGTAAATTTGACGGACAAATTCTTGAGCTTTAGCGTCGTTACCACCTTTTTGATGTTTAGCCCAAGCCCATGCACCTAAGTAGTTCCAACGTGCACCACCTGAAGTTTTCGGGTTTGGTGTAATGATTTCTACACCTGGTTTAATCAAGTCACCCCAATCTTTGATTTGTTTTGGGTTGCCTTTACGAACGAGGAAGACAATGGTTGAGGTATATGGTGTAGAGTTGTTCGGTAATTTCTTTTGCCAATCCGCTGGAAGTAACTTTGCATTTTGAGCAATTTCATCAATGTCGGCTGCAAGCGCAAGTGTGACTACATCTGCATTCAAGCCATCAATCACGGCACGGGCTTGTTTACCTGAGCCGCCGTGTGATTGTTTAAAGTCGATGTCTTGACCTGTACGTTGTTTCCAGAACGTACCGAATTGTTTATTGAAATCGGTATAGAGTTCACGAGTCGGATCATAAGAAACGTTTAAAAATTCTTGTGCCGCGAATGAAGAAACTGATAGTAATGCGGCAATGACGCCGACTTTAACTTGAGAAAAACGCATGTAAAACCCCTTAAAATCTAAATCACTGTTTGGAATATGTACGCAGCATAACGCCAGTTTTTTTGCAAAAAAAATAATTAAAATCGAATTTGTTATGAAAAAAATAGAAATAGATAAAAGAGATAAGCTTTGCTGAATTATTGATAAATAAGAAATTTTTAATTCCGGCTGTTAATTGTTATACTCATTTAAAATCAATAGCTTATTTCTTGTCATAGAAGGTCTTGTATAGAGTGGATAGGTGCCTAGATCATGCAATGTTATAAAAATGGACAATTGATTGACTCCATTCCTTTACTAGACCGGGCTTTTCATTACGGTGATGGCTGTTTTACCACTGCACGTATTTTTCATGGAAATTTTGAGCTAAAAGAACTGCACTTTGCACGTTTAAAACTGGCCTGTACAAGCTTAAGTCTGGATGCAGACTTGTCCTTGATTGAAAAGTCATTTGTGCATTTACAGCAGCAACATTTAAATCTCAATGGCACTTTAAAAGTGGTGATTAGCCGCGGTGAAGGTGATCGAGGTTATAGTCTGCCGTTGCATGCTGCTGACATCTACGTCTGGTATTACCCAAGAGTGACACAGGCTTTTCAACCTGAATGGATTGAAAGTGGCATGTTAAATCATGCTTTGGGGCTGAACATGCCGCATCTGGTTGGATTAAAAACATTAAACAGATTGGAACAAGTATTACTCAAGCAAGAGGCAGATCAACAAGGCTGGCTGGAAGCATTGGTCAGTGATGTGCAGGGCGCTATTGTTGAAGGGGTGAGCAGTAATTGTTTTATTCGTATAAATGATCGATGGATTACGCCAGAACTTCGCTATAATGGCGTCCACGGTGTGATGCGCGCCAAAATTTTGTCACGAATGCAGCAGTATCATGTTCCTTGTGAGCAGCGTTGTATTGATATGAATGAAATTGGACGTATTCAGAGTTTATTTTTCTGCAATGCTTTGCACCCGATGAAAGCGGTGATTCGATTTCATGACCGTTGTTTAGAGCAACAACCTTATCTTGATTTATTTGAAACTTTAAAACTTAGCCAGATTGATTAATATGCCAAAGCCGCCTAGTTCCAGCAAAAGTAAGAAAAAGCCCAAAGCTAAACCGAAATCCAGATTTTCTTTTTTTAAAGCCTTTTTGATCGCCATTGTTATCTTTGTATTGGCGATCTTTGGCATTGTATGGTCAAGTTTATTTAAAAATTATCCTGTAGAAGGTAAGAAGCAACTTTTAGTGATTTCTTCTGGCGATACTTATTCTCGATTTATTGATCGTTTAGCCAAAGAAAATAACGTGAATTTTCCAATTGTTCTAAAGCTTTATCAGAAGTTTATGATTCACGACACTATGAAAGCAGGTGTCTATGAAATTTCGCAAGGCATGAGTATCCGTCAAGTCATGGATATGTTGTCTGATGCGGACAATGCACAAATGAATCGTATTTTGGTGATTGAAGGCACGACTTTTTCTCAGTTGATCCAGAATTTAAGAAAAGACTCGAATGTCACCAATACATTATTAGACCTTCCTCAATCTGAATTATTAAAACAATTAGATATTCCTTATACGCATCCAGAAGGTTTGTTTGCACCTGATACGTATTTCTTTGCTAAAGGCGAAACGGATAAAAAAATCTTAACCGATTTGTATCGCCGTCAGGTGAAATCACTGGATGATGCTTGGGCAAAAAAAGCACCGAATTTACCCTATAAAGATAAATATGAAGCGTTAATCATGGCTTCAATTATCGAAAAAGAAACCAGCCTGGATAGTGAATTACAGCAGGTTTCGGGCGTATTTGTGCGTCGTTTGAAAATGGGTATGCGCTTACAAACAGATCCAACCGTGATTTATGGCATGGGTGAGAGTTATAAAGGTAATATCACCCGTAATGATTTGCGTACGCCGACTGCGTATAACACCTATACCATTAATGGTTTACCACCAACACCAATTGCTTTGCCGAGTAAGAAAGCAATTGAAGCAGCGATGCATCCCGATGACGCCAAAAATATTTACTTCGTTGCCACAGGTAATGGTGGACATAAATTTACCGCGTCTTTAGAAGACCATAATCGCGCAGTGCAAGAATATTTAACTGTGTTACGTTCAAAGAAAAAGCAGGGCGAATAATGTTTATTAGTTTTGAAGGGACGGAAGGCGTAGGGAAGACCACGCTGATTCGTAAAATTCATCAGTACTTTGAACAGCAAGGTAAAGAAGTCGTATTGACCCGTGAACCGGGCGGCACACCATTGGCTGAGCAGATTCGTTCATTATTATTGGCTGTGAATCATGAAGAGCAAATGAGTCATGATACCGAGCTGTTACTAATTTACGCTGCCCGTGCGCAGCATTTACAGCAAGTCATTTTACCTGCATTGGCGGCAGGGAAGATTGTGCTGAGTGACCGTTTTACCGATGCCAGCTTTGCTTATCAATGTTCTGGACGCGGTTTAAGTCAGGAAAAGCTTCAACTCTTGAATCAAACTTTTGTCGCGAAAATGCCAAATATTACTTTTTGGTTGGATGCACCGATTGAGTTGGGCATGACCCGTGCGCGAGAGCGTGGTGCACTGGATCGTTTTGAGCAAGAGAAGTTGAGTTTCTTTGCCAAAGTGCGTGGGGGTTATGAGACCTTGTGGCAAGCAGAACCTGAACGAATCAAGCGTTTAGATGCAACACAGAATGCGGATGTTGTGTTTGAAGAGGCATTAGATTATATAAAACAGCTCTAAGAGCTGTTCTATATTTATCAAAGCTAACAAAATACAATGGTTAAGGGGAAAAAGTAATCATTGATGGGTTGTAAAAACTTAAAAATAAGCCTAAAGGATAAATAATTTGAATTTTTTAAAAAAGTCGGAACTTCTAAATATTATTGCTCAGGAGCTGGCTTATGTGGCCCCAGTAAATTGGAAACGGATTGTATATTACACAGAAAGATTACCTGATTTAGAAATTGGTTTGCGTAATGCTTCTATCAGTAAATGTTGGATTGGAGTTGAAGAAAAACTTTTTAATACTTCTAATGGCCCTGCTTTAAGAGTTTCTGTTGAGCTCGGTGATGCGATAGATGAGTTATACAAATTGTGCGAAAGCATGACCGATCAATGGTGTGGTTTAGGTATCATAATGACAAATGATGGTAAATTTACGACAAACTTTTATTATGAAACCACACCATTGATTCATAATATTTTTGAAGAATATACTCAGAGATTGGAAATTTTGACAAAGATACGTTGAGTATTAAATAGAATTTTTTAATTAAATATATAATTCTATTAGGCTGCATTATTTCTATGGAATAATGCAGCCTAATTATTAATTTAGTATTTGTCTAAATTAAATATTACTCATTCACCAACGGCTGCTCCACTTTAAAATTCGGTGGAGTTAACACCGTCTTGCGAATCTCATTCGAGAGTTCTGGATAATCCAGTGTGTAATGCAAACCACGTGATTCTTTACGTTCCATTGCACAACGTACAATCATTTCCGAAACCAGAACGAGGTTACGTAATTCAATCAAGTTCTTACTGACACGATAATCCTGATAGTACTCGGTAATTTCACGTTTCAACATTTCAATACGATGTAAAGCACGTTGTAAACGCTTCGTGGTACGGACAATACCGACATAGTTCCACATGGTGGAACGCAGCTCATCCCAGTTTTGCAAAATCACCACATCTTCATCAGCATCGGTAACTTGTGTTTCATCCCAAGTTGGAACCTCAGGGAATTTAAACTCAGCATCAAACTTTTGTTCGATATCTTCTGCTGCACTCATACCATAAACAAAACATTCAAGTAATGAGTTACTTGCCATACGGTTAGCGCCGTGTAGGCCTGTATAAGAGGTCTCACCAATCGCATATAAACCGTCTAAATCCGTTTGGCTATGCTCATCGACCACCACACCGCCACAGGTGTAATGCGCTGCAGGGACAACAGGGATCATATCTTTGGTGATATCAATACCCAGTTCTAGCAAACGGGCATACAGTGTCGGGAAATGTTCAATAATAAACTCTGGCGATTTATGCGTAATGTCTAACCAGACATGACGAATACCTAAACGTTTGATTTCATGGTCAATAGTACGTGCCACAATATCACGCGGTGCAAGTTCAGCGCGTTCATCAAAACGCAGCATAAAACGTTCGCCATCTGGTAAGCGCAAATAAGCACCTTCACCACGCATCGCTTCGGTAATTAAGAATGAGCGCGCTTTCGGATGATATAAACAAGTCGGATGGAATTGGTTAAATTCCATATTGGCGACACGGCAACCTGCACGATAGGCCATGGCAATTCCATCACCAGTCGCAATATCGGGATTAGACGTGTAAAGATAAGCTTTCATTGCACCGCCGCAGGCCAAAGCTGTAAATGGCGCAAGAAAAGTATGAACCTGTTCGTTGGTTTCATCTAAAGCATATAGACCGATCGAGCGATTGGCCTGATGATGATGACCGAGTTTGTGCAGGGTAATTAAATCGATCGCAATATAATTTTCAAAGATCGTAATATTTTTTCGTTCTTTAGCGCGTTCAACTAGCGTGGTTGAAATGGCTTTACCTGTTGCATCGGCAGAGTGAATGATACGACGTTGTGAATGACCACCTTCACGAGTCAGATGTAATTGCTCATCATCATCTAAAGTAAATTGCACGCCTTGCTTAAGCAGGAAATCCACCGAAGGTTTACCACCTTCAACCGTATGCTTCACTGCATCCAGTTCACATAGATGACCGCCTGCAATCATAGTGTCATTAATGTGTTGTTGAATAGAATCTGTTTCGTCTAAGACTGCAGCAACACCGCCTTGAGCATAGAAGGTACTGGCTTCTGTCAGCGCGGCTTTGGCTAGAATTGCAATGTTATAATGACTTGGTAAAGAGAGTGCGAGGCTTAAACCTGCACCACCACTGCCCACAATAATCACATCAAAATGGTGAATTGTTTTTAAATCAGGCATGTCGTCGATCTGCTTCAGTTTTAAACGTTTGCTAATGACACCGCTTTTTTGTCAAAAAGGCAAGGGCTAATCTGCCTGAAATTGAGTGAAATTTTAGCGAATGCGATTTATTCACCAATTATTATTTGCATATTTTGTCTAATATAAGAAAACGATTACCTTTCAGTACATTGTTTTAATCTAGAGTTAAGCTGTTCAATATAAAACCTTAAGATGAAATTTGAATGTCTGGAATTGTCTCCATAATTTATTCACATTTCATCTGTCTATTTCGTTGTATGCATTGAAAATATAAACATTTTTTTACGAAAAGAATGGTAGGGTTATGCTACAAACATAGACCATAACATTTATTTTAATCATCAGTATGTAGGTTCTTGCTTCATGAAAAGTCGCTATTTACAACAAGGAATGTATGCTGCTGTATTTACGATAGCAGCTGCTCAAGTCAACGCTGCCTCACCAGTAGATTTTTCAAACCTCGTTGAGCAGGTTAGTCCTGCTGTTGTGAGTGTCAACGTTGTAAAGAAAATGACTCAGGAAGAGTTATTACAACAACAAGTTCCTGAAATCTTGCGTCGTTTTTTTGGTAATCAGGTGATTATCCCGCAACAGCAGGGGCCACAGGAAAAAACGGGTTATGGCAGTGCATTCTTTATTGGCAAGGACGGGTATTTATTAACGAATCGTCATGTGGTTGATAATGCTTCCCGTATCAGTATTATCCTGAATGATCGCCGTGAACTGGATGCGACGCTTGTAGGTAGTGATGAACGTACTGATATTGCTTTGCTTAAAGTGAATGGAACCAATTTCCCAGAATTAAGAATTGGTAATGTGGATCAACTGCGTGTAGGCGAGCCTGTACTCGCAATTGGTTCACCTTTTGGTTTTGACTATTCAGCTTCAGCAGGGATTGTAAGTGCAAAATCTCGTAATATGAGTGGCGAGACTTCAGTTCCATTTATTCAAACTGATGCTGCACTGAATCCAGGTAACTCTGGTGGTCCATTGTTTAACCAGCGTGGCGAAGTGGTGGGCGTTAACTCGCGTATCTTTAGCGGCACGGGCGGTTATATGGGCTTGTCCTTCTCGATTCCAATTGATGTGGCGATGGACGTCGTACAACAGTTGAAAACGACGGGTAAAGTGACACGTTCTTATCTTGGGATCATGATGCAAGATATTGACCGTAACTTGGCAGAAGCATATAAGTTGCCAAAACCAGAAGGTTCATTGATTACTCAGGTCGCACCAAAATCACCTGCTGAAAAAGCAGGCCTAAAATCGGGTGATGTCATCTTGAAAGCCAATGGTGCGCCGATTTCGCGTACGGGTGATCTACTTTATGCACTGAATCGTATTGCTCCAAATCAAACTGTTCAGCTAGAAATTTTACGTGATGATAAAACGCGTACCATTGCTGCGACATTGGGCACTGCACCAGATGATACAGCTGCTGATGCCGAGAAAAATAATCCGACTAGCGGTTTAGGCATGAGTATTCGTGACCTGACTGCTGCTGAGCAAGCGCGTTTAGATGTTCGTAGCGGTATTCTGATTCAGGATGTGAAGCGTGGTGGGCTTGCTTCATTATCGAATCTGGTGGCGGGAGATGTGATTGTACAAGTCAATGGTACAGCGATTACCAATAGCCAGATGTTCGCTAAAACTGTGGGCGCTTTACCAAAAAATAGTGTTGCGCGTGTAACGATTATTCGTCAAGGACAACGTGCGATTTTAGGTTTACGTTTACCTTAAACCTGATTGTGATTGATAAAAACCACTCTAATTTAGGGTGGTTTTTATTTTGAAATACAGTTGTATTTAGACTAGTGTATGTCGCTGAACTTTGATTGATGAAATAAGCCAGATTATGAGTACGATTTTTGATTTAAAAATACAAGTTCAGCCTGAGCATATTGATGTGCTGGGCCATGTGAATAATGTGATGTACATCCAGTGGATGCAGGATGTCGCAGCAGCACATATCGAAACTTTGGGCTTGGGGCTCGCTCAGTATCTTGAACTTAAACATGCCATGGTAGCTGTTGAGCATCATGTGCAATATCGCAAAGCAGCTCTGGAAGGTGAAGAGGTGATCTTGCGGACATGGCTGGATGATATTAATGCACTGTACTCTTTCCGCCAGTACGCATTTTATCGCCCTAAAGACCAAAGTGTACTGTTTGTTGGAAATACCAAATGGGCCTGTATTGAAATCGAAACAGGTCGCCCAAAACGAATGTCACCAAGTTTTACGCAAGCCTATCAGCCGATTTCGCCAGATTTAAATCCAATGGATTTTTCAATTTCATATGAACAATCTTAGTTGCTTTAACATTTAAAGACTGGAGGGGTAGCTGGACGGTACATGCTCGGCTGCTTTTTATGATTTATTTATCAAAATAAGTAAAAGAAAAGTTAACCAATTAACATAATCACAGCTTCGACACTCAAAAAAACGTTTGAATACGTTGGTTTATGCGAAAAATTCAATATATCAAGGTAATTGTATTATTTTTGTATATTGTTTAATTTGTAGGCTCTTATATTGTGTTTCGGGGAACATGATGAATGACAACTTAGGGGTTGTTGTTTTTTATTTGCTGTTTTTATTTGCAGGCGTTGTACTGGTGATCGGAAGTATTATTTTTGATATGACACTTCTGTGTGTAGGTCTTGGTCTAATTGTTTGCGCTTTTTTAATTAAATACGAGTTTAAATTAACTGTGATGTTCTGGCATAAAATTGAATAATTAAAAAAGATAATTAAAGAGCCGTACTGCTAAAGTGCGGCTTTTTTCTTGGATCAAATTGATGTGCATGATGAAGTATTTGTTTTTAGTCTGAAACTGGCGCCTCACTAAGCTCTATATCTACTATTCAAGAATACAAAAAATTATGTCTATACACTTTGATCTAGAGGATTTTATTAAGGAGTCTCTAGTGAGGAAGGCTTATTGTTATTCGCAGAGCGTAGATAAGTCTTGAGGTGATTGATAGGGATTCATTTCTATATTTTGAGATGTTGTTTTGATTGCTTGATCGGAAAAACGATTATTAAAAAGGATATTGGAAGTTTGTCGGCTTAATTGGTGCTTTTATCGGCAGTTGTTTCACCATTTTTCTGCAAATCTGTGATAATAGTCACAACTTTTTCAAAAATCATGAAATATGGATATCTTAAAATTCGTAAAAAGCTTCAATACGCTGGGATGTTATTTAACACTTGCAAGCCTTTTGCTCGCGACTCTTGTTCTTTATTTTTATTACATCAACCCAAATTGATTTTAAAATGAGTGGTCTAAGTGAAATGTAGGTAAGAGCCAGGAAGAGAGGAAAGCGAATCATATTGTCTTTATCGTTGTACTTGAGTCCTTATCGCTCAGTCCAATGTCTTGTGATCTACTAATGTTAAATTTGCCATGTATAAGGTTAAAATTATTCAAATAAAGCCGGCATGGCATTCTCCTGGTTAATATCATCTATTCTCTACTTTGTACGACCAAAAAGGCGCATTTGGCTTTTTTAATTGGATCGTTCTGTTCTGCTTCAGGAAATCGATTGATCCTTGTTAGATTGCTACCTTCATCGCGATGTAGTCTAAGTCACATATACTTTTAACACTATATTTTTAACATTGTTGTGCTTATACTGTGCCGAACTTTTTAAACATTATTTTTCGCAACAATAGTCAGTTATTTAATTGAATAGATTGTTGTGTACATATTCTTAAGGTAACCCATGGCGCAAGCTAAAAAATCCGTAGATATCAAAAATATACGCAATTTCTCGATCATTGCACACATTGACCACGGTAAGTCAACACTGGCTGACCGTTTCATTCAAATGTGCGGTGGTTTACAAGATCGTGAGATGCAAGCTCAAGTATTAGACTCTATGGAGCTTGAGCGTGAGCGTGGGATTACAATTAAAGCCGCTTCGGTGACGTTGTATTACACGCATCCGAATGGTCAGGAATATCAATTAAACTTTATTGATACCCCAGGGCACGTTGACTTCTCTTATGAAGTGTCACGTTCTTTGGCTGCTTGTGAAGGGGCATTGCTGGTTGTCGATGCTGCACAAGGGGTTGAGGCACAGTCTGTTGCTAACTGCTATACCGCAATTGAACAGGGCTTAGAGGTTTTACCAATCTTGAACAAGATTGACTTGCCTCAGGCAGAGCCTGAACGTGTCATTCACGAAATTGAAGAAATTATCGGGATTGAAGCGACAGATGCACCAACTTGTTCTGCAAAAACTGGTCTAGGTGTTGAAGGCGTTCTAGAGCGTCTTGTGGATGTCATTCCAGCACCTGAAGGTGACCGTGATGCACCATTACAGGCATTAATTATTGACTCATGGTTTGACAACTATTTAGGTGTTGTTTCCCTCGTCCGTATCAAGCAAGGTCGTATCCGTAAGGGCGACAAAATGTTGGTGAAATCGACAGGTCAAACTCATCCTGTAACTTCTGTTGGTGTTTTTAATCCGAAACACACCGAAACTGACATCCTCGAAGCGGGTGAAGTTGGCTTCGTGATTGCGGGTATTAAAGATATTTTTGGTGCGCCAGTCGGTGATACCATCACACTTTCTTCTACGCCTGAAGTTGAAACATTACCTGGTTTTAAAAAGGTAAAACCACAGGTATATGCTGGACTTTTCCCGATTGATTCAAGTGACTTTGAACCGTTCCGTGAAGCGTTACAAAAACTACAGATTAACGATTCGGCTTTGTTCTTTGAACCTGAAAGTTCAGATGCATTAGGCTTTGGTTTCCGTTGTGGCTTCTTGGGAATGCTACACATGGAAATCGTACAAGAGCGTTTAGAGCGTGAATACGATCTTGATCTGATTAGTTCTGCTCCAACGGTAATTTATGAAGCACTGACCAAGAAAGGCGATATTATTTATATCGACAGCCCATCAAAAATGCCTGATGGTTCTACAGTTGAAGACTTACGTGAACCAATTGCAGAATGTCATATTCTTGTGCCACAAGAATATTTAGGTAACGTCATGACCTTGTGTATCGAGCGTCGTGGTGTA
>NZ_LZPJ01000118.1:0-24287 GCF_001729365.1 Acinetobacter sp. YK3 | reverse complement strand
TGCAATTGCATCTCTTTTTTTGTGACTAAAATAGCCTTAAAGAAAACTTGGCAGCAAGATCAGGCCAATAATAATCGCAAATAATAACCACTTTGATGCGTAGTAGAGTGGGCGGTTACGTTCTTTTAAGCCACGGCCATAGTGATGTACCGCATAGCCATATTTGAAGATGCGATTGATAAAGCCAGTTTTGTCCTGATCATCATTTGGTGAGCTTGCCGCTGACATGACATTACGACCGAACCAGTGGTTGAACTTTTGTGCCCAGCCCCATTTCATTGGACGTTCAATATCACAGAACAGGATAATACGTGTTTCATCGGTCTTATTCTCAGCCCAGTGTACGAAGGTTTCGTCAAATACAGTCGCTTCACCATCTCTCCAGCTATAACGCTCCTGATCGACTTCAATGAAGCAGTCATCGCTATTTGGCGTGACTAAGCCAAGATGATAGCGTACAGAACCTGCATAAGGATCACGGTGCTTACCCAGATAACTTCCAGAAGGAAGTTCGGTAAACATCGCTGCTTTTACTGATGGAATGCTTTCCAGTAAGGCAACGGTTTTGGGACAAAGTTGTTGTGCTGACGGATGACTATCTTGATACCATTTCAGATAAAAGCGTTTCCAGCCACGTTTAAAGAAAGTGTTAAAGCCAGCATCATTATTTTTTTCAGAGGCTTTAATCTGATTCTGTAGTTGAATGGCTTCCTCGCGAATTACTTCCCAATTATCTTGTAGCGGTTTGAGTTCAGGGAACTGAGCCACATCAAAGAAAGGTTGGTTCGGCAATTTGGAAAAGCCCGTCATAAACATGTTGATCGGCGCTAAAAATGTCGAATGGTCAAATAATTGTCGAGATGCTTTTAAGCGCTCTTTACCGCGTAAATAGGTATATAAGAAGCTGATTAAAAATACGGCAACGATAATCACTGCGTACATAACACAATCGTCTAAGAAAAAATAAAGGCGGTTATTTTAGCACAAAAAATATTTGGAAGAATGCAGTCAGAAAAGCAACTTTATAAGATAAAAAGGCACAAATTGAATGGTATTTCAGATGATCGGGATCGGTTATCCACAGATCATCTGAAATTAAGTGCTTAAATTTGATTATTTACATCATCATGCTTGGTTTCACGAATCAGTAAAAAGGCAATTAAAGAAAGGATCGATGCGCAACTGAGATATAAACCGACGGCACCTAGACCATAACTTTCAGCCAGCTTCGTCGCAATATAAGGCGCAAAAGAAGCACCGAAAATACCTGCCAGATTAAAAGTTAATGCAGAGCCGGTATAGCGTACAGAAGTCGGAAAGATCTCTGACAATACAGTCCCAATTGGCCCATAGGTTAAACCCATAATCGCAAGACCGATACACAGGAATAAGAATACCAAGAATGGACTACCTGAGCCTAATAGCGGTGCAAAGCAAAGTCCGAATAATGCTGAAAGGACACAGACTGCAATCGATGTATTCTTACGACCAAACTTCTCTGCAAGAATGGCAGAGAGCGGAATAAACGCAGCAAAACATAAGGTCGCAACCAGTTGCAAGACTAGAAACTCACCGCGTGCATAACCAAGTTTTGTAGTTCCCCAGTTCAGGGCAAAAACTGTAGTGAGGTAAAACACCACAAAGGTACAGATTGCTGCGATGGTACCAAGGATTAACATTGGCAAATGTTTGGTCATGACTTCCTTGAAAGGTACATTCACTTCTTTTTGCTTATTCAATACCTTTTGGAACGCAGGTGTTTCATGCAGTTTTAGACGGATATACAAGCCAACCAAGACCAATACTGCACTGGCAATAAATGGAATACGCCAGCCCCAAGTCATAAATGCCTGTTCAGACATAAAAGCATTGAGCAGTAAAAAAGAACCTGTTGCGAGAATAAAGCCGATTGGCGCACCGAGTTGTGGGAACATGCCATACCAGGCGCGTTTGCCCTCTGGCGCGTTCTCCGTAGCTAGTAAGACTGCGCCACTCCATTCCCCACCGAGACCTAAACCTTGACCTAAACGGCATAGCGCGAGAAGCAGGGGAGCTGCAAGACCAATCTGTGCATAAGTTGGCAACAGACCAATACAAACCGTAGAAATACCCATCGTTAGCAAGGCTGCAACCAAGGTTGCTTTACGTCCGATCCGATCACCAAGATGGCCAAAAATAGCAGCGCCGATTGGGCGTGCAATAAAGGCGATGGCAAATGTTGCTAGTGATTTTAGAACCGCAGCGCCATCGCTACTTTCTGGGAAAAATAAATGTGGAAAAATGAGCACAGCTGCTGTGGCATAGATATAAAAGTCAAAAAACTCAATCGTAGTACCGACAAGGCTGGCAAATAATACCCGTACTTTTGAATTGCTGGCCACTTCTGGGGTGGCAGTCGTAGTGCTTGACGACATACAAGAGACCTTCATGTTATTCGTTCAAGAAACAGAAGTCTGTCTTGAAAAATTCCTTTTGAATATGCAGTTTTACTTAGAAAAACTGAATGCTATATATAGACTTATAATACATAACAGTAGATTGCTAAAAAGTGTAATCCTGCCCCTAGTAGCACAAAAACATGCCAAATTGCGTGGGTATATCTTACCTTTTTTAAAGCATAAAACAATGTGCCGATGGTATAAGCCAACCCGCCTGCAACTAAGAGTTGTATCGCATCCTTACTCAGATAACGTTGCATATCATCCATCACCAAAATCGCTAACCAGCCCATCAATAGGTAAGCTGCCAAGGAAATCTTCTGGAAGCGGTGGATAAAGACCAGTTTAAAAAGAGTACCAATGAGGGCAATCACCCATAGCGCAATCAGTAAATAATGGGCTTTGGCGGTTGGAATCGCAATACTCAGAAATGGTGTATAGGTGCCTGCAATCAAATAGTAAATAGCAGTATGATCCAGTTTTTTATACCAATAGCGCTTACGTTCATCCACAGCAAAGTGATACAGCATAGAACTCGCAAGCAAGAGGACTAGACTAAAGCCATAGACCCATAGACTCATCCATTGGCCTAAGGGGAGAGAATGTCCCTTAATGATAAGAAAAATTGAAGCAATTAAGGCAAGGACAGCACCCAGCCCATGACTATAGGCATTAATCAGTTCTTCTTTTGGGTCATAGTCCAGTAGTGTTTTTGAGTTCATCAAGCGATCAGGTTGCATAAAAATACAACTGTATCGTAATGCAATTTCCCTTTTAAAGTAAGACGCTTTAAAATTTAGTTTCTATTTGTCAGGTTTTCATTATGTTTGCGCCGAATTTTTCTTTTGAACAAGAACAGCAGTTTTTCTTGGATATCCAGCAATCTATTGAAAATAAAAGCTTTGATCGCCTGATATTGAGTCAGTACAAAGGCGATTTGGCACAATTAGAAAAAATGACTTTTCGTATGATTGAATTGCAGGGACAGGCAACATTGTCCTGTTTATACCATCACACCACGCAAGACATCACTAAAAACTATTCGATTACCGAAGGGTTGGAAAAGATTGCTGAATTGTTGGCACAATCTAAACAGGCAAATTTATTTACCTTGAATCAAGACATACAGCTTAAGAAAAATAAAAAGAAAGCGATGTTGAATAGCCAGAAAAAACAGGCAGCGACGGACAAGGTTGAACAACAGCAACATAACCGTGAAAAGCAGCGTTATGTACAACAGCAAAGCCCATTCTTAAAACATCTTGGTATTACCGATGAAAAAGGGCAGATCGTGCCAAGCATGGCGCGAAAATGGAAACAGATTAATAAATTTATTGAAATCTTTTCCAATGCCTATGAGCAGATCGATGCTTCACAGCAAGAATTAAATATTGTCGACTTTGGTTCAGGTAAAGGCTATTTAACTTTTGCGTTATATGACTATTTGCAAGCACAACAGAAAACGCCTTTAATCACTGGAGTTGAGCTGCGTTCGAATCTGGTGGAGTTCTGTCAGAATATTGCTGATCAGGTTGGTTTTAATCACTTAGACTTTTTTGAAGGCGATGTTCGTACCTATCATCCAGAAAAACTGGATGTGATGATTGCTTTACATGCTTGTGATATTGCGACAGATTTTGCCATTCATACAGGGATTCGCCTCAATGCATCGATGATCATGTGCGCGCCGTGCTGTCATAAAGAGCTACGTCCGCAATTACAAAGTCCAGAGGTGTTACAGCCCATGCTTCAGTTTGGTATTCATGCAGGCCAGCAGGCAGAAATGTTGACCGATACCTTGCGTGCTTTATTACTAAAAGCCTATGGCTATGAAACCAAAGTCTTTGAATTTGTATCTTTGGAACATACCAGCAAAAACAAAATGATTCTGGCGACCAAGCGCAAAGATATTCAGCAGCCTGATGCCAAAATTATGCAGCAGATTCAAGCGTTAAAAGCAATGTATGGCATTGAGAAACACAGTTTGGAACTGTTATTACAAGATCAAATGCCAGTCGAGAATATAGGTTGTAAGTGTTAATGACATTCGAGGGAAATATGCTACGCGTTCAACAGGGAAGTTGGGATCAATTACAGCGTGATGCCAAATTGATTCGAGAGCAAGTTTTTATCGTAGAGCAAGCCATTCCAGAACAGGATGAGTGGGATGAACAAGATGCGATCTCACAACACTTTGTGATTTATGATCAGGAGCAGCCGATTGCAACAGCACGATTATTACAAAATAATAGTGTGGGGCGGGTTGCAGTACTCAAAGCCTATCGAGGACAAGGGATTGGTCAAATGATCATGCAAGAGATTCTGGCCTATGCACGGCAGCAACATCGCGCATTTCTTCATTTGTCATCGCAAGTGCATGCGATTTCATTCTATGAGCAGCTTGGTTTTGTAGTGCAAGGAGAGGAATATGATGAGTGTGGTATTCCACATATTGAGATGATCATGCCAATCACAGGAATGCTTTGACCTATAAGATTGGCACCTATCATTGTTCTGACTACTGCTTAGTTTGTGCATCCACTTCTGAGCTTGCAGGAGAGGCTTCCTGAGAAAGCTCTTTTTGTTGTTGTGCCTTACGCTGTGCCCCAGGCATGTAATCTGGTTCTTGGGTCATTGCTAAATAGAAAAAGCTTAAAAAAATGGTACTGAGCACCCCAACAATGATGACAAATTTCCATCCCAATACGGTTTCATTTGAATCTTTTTGTGGGGATGGTTGCTTATTCATAATAAATTCCCAAATAAATAAAAAATAAAAGCAGATTTTGCGCCTTTTTAGCCGCTGTTGCCAAGTATAAAAATGGGAATGTGAATAATGTTGGGTTAGAGAAAGCTTTCAAAATAGAAAATTCGACGGAGATGTGAGACAGGATGAGCATGATCAGGCTTATCCTGTCTCAATATATTATTGATGATTCGACAAGAAGGATTTAAAGTTTATTCCAGTCTTCGATGGCTTGTAAGCCAACGTCTAAGCCGACATCGTAGCTATAGCGGATTTTGGCCTTATTCTTGGTGAGTCGACCTGCCATATTTTTCAGATCAGGTGGGCAAACTTCCAGAATTTTTTGTCCTGATGGTGTGCGCACAAACTGAACTGAATCATTGTAGCGCTGTGTTCTGGACAATAGACTCTGCGCAAAGCCATGATTTTCCTTGAATAGATATTTCGCAAGGAACTGATCGCCTTTACTACTGGCCTTATAGTAGTTCTGAGGGCGGGTTCTTAACACCATCAATTTCGATACATCATGTTGTTGTGCTGCCCAAAGTACAGGCAAGGCATCTGCTACGCCACCATCGAAATAAGGTTCCCCAAATACCTCAACTGCTTGGCGCGTCAATACTGGAATTGAGCTAGAGGCTCTTAGACCATCCAGAATATTGTCTTTGGAAGCCTTGATATAAGTGGCTTCACCCGTAATGGCGTGAGTAAGTACCATATAAAATTCAGGATGATTCGCAAATAAATGTGCCTGATTCAAAGGATGTTCGCTTTCCACGATATCCCACATCCATTTTAAATCGAGCAGATCACCGCCTTTGAAGAAACGGCCATAATGAATAAATTCGGTGCGAAGCGAATGATCTAAATAGATCTCAAGCGTGCGGCCTTGTTGTGCGGCCAGATAGTTGGCGACATTGGTTGAACCAGAAGAAACACCAACACAGAGATCGAAGGGATTAAACTGTTGCTGTAAAAATGCATCTAAGACACCGCTGGTGAATGCACCTCGCATTCCACCGCCTTCAACGACCAGTGCCTGACGATTTTGTTGAAGCATTGAATATCTCGAATAACATGATAAATCCCTGTTTAACAGGATTTATCATGTTCGACAAGCATTTTAGTGATTGTGCTGATGTGTTTCCGTGCTGGTTTCAGACATCATTGACGATTGTGACATTTCAGACTGAGGTGCCACTTTATTTTTGTTCATTGGCATATAGTCTGGCTCATTATTCATGGCTAAATAGAAAACCACCATAAAAATGAAGCTTAGAATACAGGTGATAATTAATGCTTTCCAACCCCACGGTGAGGTTTCTGGACAGAGTTTCTCAGACATAAGATAGTTCCAAAGGACAAAAAAATTAAAGCAAAACTGTTGGTGGTTATAGCATAAATCGTGATGTAATGCTCGAAAGTTTTGCTACGGCATTGTCGAAACTAGAAAAAAGCCCGTATAGACAATGAGTTCCATACGGGCTGATATGCAATGCAGAGAGAACAAAATTATTGGATAATTTCTTTTCTCTGAGCAAGGTCTTTTAACAGTTGCGGTGGCACAAAACGTTCACCATATTGGCCTGCCAGTTGTTCTGCACGTTGCAATGATTGCTCAATTCCATTCTGATTCAGGAATTGAATCGCTCCACCAGTCCACGGTGCAAAACCAATTCCAAAAATTGAACCGACATTAGCATCAATCACAGACTCTAAAACACCTTCTTCATAGCAGCGTAAAGTATCCAGTGCTTGTACAAACAGGAAGCGGTCAATCATATCCTGTTCAGTAATACTGTTGTCTTTCTGCCAGCGGCTGAGTCCATCCCATAAATGCTTTTTGCCATTTTCTGGATAGTCATAGAAGCCCGCACCCGCCGCTTTACCTTTACGGTTCAGCTCGTGAATCATGGTATGAACGACTTCATCAACAGGGTTTTTTGGCAAATCTTTACCTTCAGCTTGTAATGCTTTACGGGTTTCACCAGCCACATGTTCAGTCAAAGTTAAAGAGACTTCATCTTGAATTGCGAGTGGGCCAACTGGCATACCTGCTTTCAGTGCAGCCATTTCAATTTTTGCAGGATGAACGCCTTCTGCAAGTAAACGCATACCTTCCTGAATAAAGGTTCCGAACACACGGCTGGTAAAGAAACCTCGGCTGTCATTGACGACGATCGGCGTCTTGGCAATTTGCTGCACAAAGTCATAGGCTTTTGCCAATGTGTCCGCAGAAGTCTCTTTGCCTTTAATAATTTCAACCAGTTGCATCTTATCCACTGGACTAAAGAAGTGGAGTCCAATGAATTTCTTGGCATCTTTACTTGCCGTTGCCAAACCCGTGATTGGTAGGGTTGAGGTATTTGATGCAAAGATTCCATCTTCCGCCAAGTACTGTTCAGCTTCTTGTGTCACTTTGGCTTTCAGTTCCTGATTCTCAAATACCGCTTCAATAATCAAATCACAGCCTTGCAGATCTGCTGCATCAGCGGTTGCAGTAATTAGCGCTAAAACCTGATCACGTTTTTCTACCGTCATACGACCTTGAGAAACGCGTTTATCGAGTAGTTTTTGCGAATAGGCTTTACCTTTTTCTGCATTCTCAACTGATACATCTTTGAGTACCACAGGAATGCCTTTGATTGCCGTCGAGTAGGCGATACCTGCACCCATCATCCCAGCACCCAATACACCGACTTTAGTGGCTTGCCATTTTGCAACATCCGCAGGACGACTTGCACCTGATTTGATGGCATTCAGACCATGCCAGAAGGTACCGATCATATTCTTGGAAACTTGACCTACAGTAAGCTGGGTAAAGTAACGCGATTCGATACGCAAAGCGGTATCGACATCGACTTGTGCACCTTCAACCGCAGCGGCCATGATTGCTTCAGGCGCAGGGTAGCAACCTTTGGTCTTGTCGCGTAGCATCGCAGGAGCAATCGCAAGCACTTGAGCTACAGCAGGCGTTTTCGGATCACCACCCGGGATTTTATAGCCTTTAACATCGAAAGGTTGTTGCGACTTGGGATTGGCTTTGATCCAAGCAATCGCTTTGTCTAAAAGTTCTTGTTCATTCTCGGCAGTATCATGTACCAGACCCAGTGATTTTGCTTTATCGACACCAAATTGCTTTCCTTCCATCAAGAATGGAAACGCATTTTGTAGGCCAAGCAAGCGGACCATACGGACAATACCGCCACCACCAGGCAGCAAGCCTAAAGTCACTTCTGGTAGACCAAACTTGGTTTTTGGATCATTGATCGCAATACGATAATGACAGCCTAAAGCAATTTCCCAACCGCCACCGAGCGCTGTACCATTCAATGCAGCAACAACGGGAACTCCTAATGTTTCAATGGCACGTAAATCGCCCTTGAGCTCTTCGATCATTTTGAAAAATTCAGTCGCATGTTCAGGTTGTACTTGAATCAGCTCATCTAGATCACCGCCTGCAAAGAAAGTTTTCTTGGCAGAACGGAAAATAATGCCTTTCAGATCAGTTTCAGCTTTGAGCTTTTGGCTGACTTCTTGGAGAGATTCACGGAATTCTGCATTCATGGTATTGGCAGATTGACCCGATGAATCAAGGGTAAGAATTACAATATTGTCAGCGTTTTTTTCGTATTTAATAGCGCTCATATATCATCGTCCAATATTTTATAAGCTTTGTTGCAAGTCATCTGTTTATCTGTATTTATGAAAATACGCATAGCAGGGTCTTGTTTAGCTCTCATCTAATTTCAGGATAAACCTTCGGTTCGACCTACTTTTGTTTAGGCAAAAGTAGGCAAAACCATTGTCATTCGCAAAACCTGTTCAATTTCTTCATTTATACAATTGATCGTAGAAACAACAAATTGCGGATACTATGCAGGTTGCGAATGACCTTTCCGAGTATCATATTTCAGGGAATGCTGGGTGTTTATACAACTTCAATAATAGTGGCGATCCCCATTCCACCACCCACACATAATGTGGCTAAGCCACGTTTTTTACCTTGACGCTCTAACTCATCAAGTAAAGTTCCTAAAATCATGGCACCCGTAGCACCGAGTGGATGGCCCATCGCAATTGCACCACCATTGACATTGACTTTCTCAGCAGGAACTTTGAGTTCATTGATAAAGCGCATCACGACCGCAGCAAAAGCTTCATTAACTTCAAATAGGTCAATATCATCAATCGTTAAACCTGCTTTAGCTAAAGCTTTACGCGCAGCAGGGGCAGGGCCTGTCAGCATGATTGTTGGGTCTGTACCGACCAAGGCAGTTGCCAGTACTTTGGCTCGTGGTTTTAAGCCTTGTTCTTTGACTGCTTTTTCAGAAGCCAATAACACCACAGCAGCGCCATCAACGATACCTGATGAGTTGCCTGCATGATGCACATGGTTAATTTTTTGCGCTTCTGGATATTTCTGTAATGCAACGGCATCGAAGCCCATTTGTCCCATCATTTCGAAGCTGGCATTCAGTTTTGCCAAACCTTCAACTGTGGTCGCACCTCGAATAAATTCATCTTTTTCTAAAATCAGCACCCCAGAATGATCTTTAACAGGCACCACTGATTTGTCGAAATAACCGTTGGCTTGAGCCGCAGCTGCTTTTTGCTGTGAACCGACTGCAAAAGTATCGACATCTTCACGGCTATAGCCATCTAAAGTGGCAATCAGATCAGCGCCAACCCCTTGTGGAACAAAAGACGATTTTAAGTTGGTTTCAGGATCAAGTGCCCACGGACCACCATCAGAACCCATTGGAATACGTGACATCGATTCAACGCCACCTGCGACAACGACATCTTCCCAACCTGAACGGACTTTTTGTGCAGCCAAATTGACAGCTTCTAAACCAGATGCACAGAAACGGTTGATTTGAACGCCTGCAACATCATCATTCCAGCCAGCCGCAATCGCTGCGGTTTTGGCAATATCACCGCCTTGGTCTGCAATCGGGGTGACGCAACCTAAAACGATATCATCTACTTTTGAAGTATCGAGTTGGTGGCGTTGTTGTAATTCATTCAGTAATGATGTGAGTAAAGTAATCGGTTTGACTTCATGCAGTGAGCCATCTTTTTTTCCTTTTCCGCGTGGCGTGCGAATGGCATCAATAATGTAGGCCTCGCTCATAGGTTTTCCTTGTATCACCTTAAAATTGTTGTTTATCGAGTGTACTCAATTTAAGTGTCAGCGCAATGATGATAAACATTGGCAAGTTTGATGTTTTTCGCCAATCTAATGACTTGATTGAAAAATAGGTTCATCAGTACACTAGCCAACCATAAATAAAATATATTGATTGGATGAAATTCATTAATATTATTGGTACGACAGGCTCTGGTAAATCTACACTGGCCCTTGAGTTGGCAGAAAAAACAAAATTACAAAACATCGAACTTGATAATTTACTCTGGCTGGATGATTGGCAAGAATTGTCAAATGATGCTTTATTTTTGAAGTTAAAAGTCGCGATGGAAAATGCTGAGACTGGGTGGGGATAGATGAAATTTATTAATGTTGTAGGGACCTCTGCTTCTGGAAAAACAACCTTTGCCCGTCAGCTCGCTCAAAAGCTAGGGGTGGCACACATTGAAATGGATGATTTATTTTGGCTGGATGATTGGCAAGAACATCTGATCAGGAGTTTTTTGCTAAATTACAAAGTCAAATGAATCAGGCACCTAGAGGATGGATACTTGATGGCAATTATTCTCGAACACTAGATTTAAAGGTTAAATATATTGATACGGTTATTTGGCTGGATTATTCATTTTCATTGAACCTGTACCGCTCAGTTAAACGAGCAATTGCTCGCGCGGCAACACAAAAAAGACTATGGCCAAACTCGAATAATCGAGAAAGTTTCAAGACCAGCTTTCTGTCTAAGGACTCTATTATTTTATGGATGATCACTCATCACGCTAAAAACCGTAAAAAGTATTTAGCCATGATCAAAGATCCTCAATATCAGCATATTCAATTTATTCGTCTGACTTCGCCAAAACAGACGGAAGCATTTTTAAAGCAGATGAAGGCAGAGTGATGTATATCAAAACAAAAGCCCAGTGCTTGTTTAGGCATCAGGATAAGGTGTTATTGTCTTATGGTTATGACCCTGCTAAAGATGAAACTTATGATAAAGATAAGTGAAAGAACTGGTTATAGGGCGATTCAGTATATTCTGCAAACGCCGCGCCTTGAACAAAACCAAACTTTTTATAAAGGCTAATTGCAGCATTAAAGTGAGCATCTTTGCCTGTTTCTAAACTGACGCGTTGATATTGACGTTGTTGAGCAACTTTCAATAAATACTCCAGCAATTGCTTTGCAACACCTTGACGTAAATGATCAGGATGAGTCCGCATAGATTTGAGTTCAGCATGTTGAGGTGTCAGTTCTTGAATCGCGCCACAGCCAAGAAGCAAATCGTTATTCCAAAGGGTATAAAAGCTTATAGAATCGTTTTGTAGATGGGAGAGATCTAATGCAAAACTATGTTCAATAGGTGTGTTCTGATGCAGACCATGCAAATGGATATGGATCAAATTTTGAACTTGGGGATGCGTGAAGTCGCCTTTTTTTATAATCATTGTTGTTCAAGCTTATCGTAAAATTAGGCTTGATTATTACCATAATTTTAAACAAGTGTTCAACCATATCAGGCTGAACACCCGTTTGGAAACAATTAGCTATGATGTCCGTGCAGCTGACGATATAAACCAGGGGTAACACCTGTCCATTTCTTAAAGGCACGGTGGAACGTACTGGTTTCACTAAAGCCGACTTGTTGCGCTACATCTTCAAGCGTCAAGTTTGGTGTGAGTAATAAATGAATCGCAGCATCACGACGCAAGGCATCTTTAACACCTTGATAGCTTTTACCTTCGGCAGCTAAACGACGACGCAAAGTTTGTGGTGATAAATACAACATTGCAGCAACATCGTTGAGTGTTGGCATTTCTTCGCCGATCTGACTCTTTAATACATCACGAATACGTGAGGTAAGTGAGTTAGTATTTTTAAATTTCACCAGAAGTTGGGCAGGTGCTGCTTTTAGGAATTCCTCTAAAGTCTTTTCATCTTGACGGATTGGCAGATCAAGATAATCAGCAGCAAAGGTAATCTCTGTACGTGGCGCATCAAACTGCATCACGGGCGCAAAGAATAATGCATCGTATTCATCGGCATGGCTTGGGCGTTCATAACCAAAATGAACACGTTCTAAAGGTAAACGACGTTCGATTAACCATGAAGCAAGACCATGCCAAATCATTAGCATACTTTCAGTAATGAAATGGTCGGGATCTAAAGCTTTAGGAATGTGGGGAACCAAACGCGCTTCATGCTTGTCGCGTTCCAAGCTTACTGACCATTCATCTCCAAATAGTTTGTAGAATTGAGAGGAGAGTTCGAGTGCCTGTCCAAGTGTCTTGGAATGGATGATCAATTGACACATGATTGCGAATGTGCCCAAGCGACGAGGCTGTACATCGAAACCAACGTGTTCGTCTTGGGTAACCATCCATAACATTTTTACAAAACGGGTGTACTGCTCAGGAGAGATTCGAGCTTTCGGTTGACGGAGTAATTCTGCTTCTATACCGACATGTGAAAGTAATGTTTCAACGTCCATGCCTAGGCGTTTAACACCTGTTAAAGCCGCATTCACGAAGTGGATGCTGATCGTATCACGGCTCATATTGAATCCTTCAGTTTCTTTACTATTCACGATAATTGACCTAAATAACCGTCTAAAATATCAAATTGAGCAATTGACAAGAAAATTATCTGCTCATTGTATACATGTTAAATTGCCGAAACTATCAAGGTAAATGGCTGAACATGACATTGTTTTTGTGTTTCTTCACACCTAGTATAAAAGAAAATTTGAACAAATTGAGTAAAAATTATCATGCCATCTGCTCTAAAGGGATTGAAAGTCCTAGATTTTTCTACTTTATTACCTGGGCCATTTGCCAGTATGTACCTTGCGGACATGGGTGCAGAAGTTATCCATGTTGAATCTCCAACACGTCCTGACTTGGTACGGATAATGCCACCCTATGCGAACGGACAGGCCACTGCACATAGTTATCTCAATCGAAACAAGCAGTCGATTGCACTCGATCTAAAAGATGCAGCCAATATTGAACTGATCAAAACTAAAATTTCCGAGTTTGATATTGTGCTGGAGCAGTTCCGTCCCGATGTAATGCGCCGTCTAGGACTGGACTATGAAACTTTAGCCGAGATTAACCCACGTCTTATCTATTGTTCAATTACTGGATATGGTCAGACAGGCGCTTATAAAGATCGGGCAGGGCACGATATTAATTACTTGGCACTTGCGGGCATTTCCGGACACAGCGGTCGTCAAGACAGTGGGCCACCACCTTTAGGGATTCAGATTGCCGATGTGGCTGGCGGCTCGCTGCATGCCGTGATTGGTATACTTGCGGCTGTCGTTGAACGCCAACGCAGCGGTCTGGGACAATATATTGATATTTCCATGACAGATTGTGTGGCAAGCCTCAATAGTATGGCTGCTTCCGCAAGTCTGGCAGGGCAGACACCGCAAGCGCCTGAGGCCGGCATGCTCAATGGTGCGAGCTTCTATGATTATTATGAAACCAAAGATGGTCGCTATTTCTCTGTAGGAAGCTTAGAGCCACAATTTATGGCTGGCTTGGCAGCTGCTTTAGAATTGCCTTTATTACTGGCAAAAGGTGCCTCTTTTGATCCAGAAGATCGTCAGGCGGTAAAACAAGCGCTACAAGATAAGTTTAAGACCCAGAATTTTTCAGAATGGCAACATTTGTTCCAGAGTCTAGATATTTGTGTAGAACCAGTTCTCAGCCTAGATGAGGCTTTGGATTCACCAATCGCTCAGCAACGCGACTGGGTTGTAGATGTCCCTGTATCTGAAAACTCGGATCAAACCGAAGCGCAATTGGCCTGTCCAATCAAGTTTTCTCGTTCTCAAATGAAGTATGCATTCATTGGTCAGGGGCTAGGTGAAGGCAAATGGTAGAAAATATGTGCGACTAATCACTAATTGTTAAAATATTGTACAGATTGTTAACATTTTGAATAAGTTGTAATTTAAAAATAAGAGTAACCTTTTATACACAATAACATAAAAGGTTACGTAAACATGACAATCTCGAAGTCATTGATTGTTTCTTGTTTATCCGTTCTATCATTGAGTCTTTTTGCACAACATACTCAAGCCGCGTCATCAGCCTTTGATCCGAATGGTCAATGGCTATTTGGTGATTGGAACGGTCAACGCACGGCGTTGCAAGAACAGGGTTACAAATTTTCTGCTGATTACACTGGTGAATTCGCAGGGGTTTTAGATTCTAAACAGCATTCAAGCCATGGCAGTGAATTTACTGGACAATTGGCTTTAGGTACACATTTCGATCTAAATAAAATTTTAGGTTGGCAAGATACAGAAGCACAGATCACGGTCACTTATCGTGATGGTCAATCTTTATCGCAAACGGCTGATGCATTACAGGGCCATTTGAGTTCTACACAAGAAGTGTGGGGGCGTGGTCAAACTTGGCGTCTAACAGACTTGTGGATCAAAAAGAAATTTTTAGATCAAGCTTTGGATATTAAAGTCGGTCGTTTTGGCGAAGGTGAAGATTTCAACAGCTTTGACTGTGATTTCCAGAACTTGGCTTTATGTGGTTCACAAGTGGGTAACTGGGTAGGTGACCAATGGTACAACTGGCCTGTGAGTCAGTGGGCATTGCGTGTGAAGTACAACTTACAGCCAGATCTATATGCTCAAATCGGGGCTTATGAATATAACCCTGAAAACTTGCAACGTGGTAAAGGCTTTAATTTAAGTACTGATGGTTCACATGGTGCGATTATTCCAGCCGAAGTGGTCTGGACACCAAAACTCGGTGCATTGTCTTTACCGGGTGAATATCGTTTTGGCTACTACTACAGTACGGCTGATGCAGCAGAAATTGAGAATCCTGCCAAAACTGGACACAAACAAGGTGGCTGGTTCACTGTGAAGCAGCAGTTAACTCGTCATGACGGTCAGTCTGATCGTGGTTTAACTGGTTTTGTGAATGTCACAGTACATGATTCAAAAACCAATTCTGTCAAAGACATGCAAAATGTTGGCTTGATCTATAAAGGTTTACTTGACCAACGTCCGCAAGATGAACTTGCCCTAGGGGTAGCACGTATTCATGCCAATGATGATGCAAATGGTTTGTTGGATGAAGAATATAACACTGAGTTGTATTACGGCATTCACGCAACCAACTGGTTGACGATTCGTCCGAATATTCAATATGTCCACCATGTTGGCGCATTGAAAAATGGCGATAAGACATGGGTTGGCGGGATTAAGTTCCAAACCGTTTTCTAATTTCGATACTCGAGCAATTGTGCAGATGAAACTCATAAAGTGGGCCGTATCTGCACCATACTTGTTGTGATTTGAACTTCGACCATTAAGTGGATCATTCATCTTCTTAATGGATCTAAAAATACAAAAGATGCAAGGTGATCTTATGAATCAATCTGCTTCAAAATCTGGGCTAAGAACATTGACGGTGATTATTATCGCCCTCATTGCGCTGTTCTTGCTCATTGGCGGTATCTGGCTCGCTGCCATTGGCGGGTCTTTTTATTATGTGATTGCAGGTGTGCTGTTGCTCATTGTGGCAGTACAACTCTATAAACGTGCATCAGGCCCTTTATGGGTGTATGCCGCGCTCATGTTAGGCAGTGTGATCTGGGGTGTTTGGGAAGTTGGTACAGACTTCTGGGCACTTGCACCACGTCTAGATATTCTGGGTATCTTAGGTCTTTGGTTACTTGTTCCTGCGGTAACACGCGGTATTGATAATCTGGCATCAAGTAAAGTGGCCTTATCTTCAACTTTAGCGATTGCTATCGTGGTGATGGTGTACTCGATCTTTAATGATCCACAAGAAATCAATGGTGTGATTCAGACGCCACAACCTGCGCAAGCGAAAGCGGTTGAAGGCATTGCACCTGAAGATTGGCCAGCTTATGGTCGTAGTCAGGGTGGTGAACGTTATTCTCCATTGACACAGATCAATGATAAAAACGTCAAAGATCTTAAAGTGGCTTGGACATTACGTACCGGTGATTTCAGAACTGAAAATGATTCAGGTGAAACCACCAACCAAGTAACACCAATCAAGATTGGCAATAACATGTTTATGTGTACGCCACATCAACATTTAATCTCGATTGATCCTGCGACAGGTAAGGAAAAATGGCGTTTTGATCCTAAGCTTAAAACGGATAAAACCTTCCAGCACTTAACTTGTCGTGGTGTAATGTACTACGATGCTGCCAATACCACTGAATTTGCAACCAGTTTACAAGCGAAGAAGTCGACCTCAACAGAGTGTCCACGTAAAGTCTTTGTTCCTGTGAATGATGGTCGTTTAGTTGCAGTGAATGCAGATACTGGTAAAGCATGTTCTGACTTTGGTCAAAACGGTGAAGTGAACTTACAAGAGTTCATGCCATATGCGTATCCGGGTGGTTATAACCCAACATCTCCGGGTGTTGTGTCTGGTACGACCGTTGTTATCGCTGGATCTGTAACAGATAACCATTCGAATAAAGAGCCATCAGGTGTTATTCGTGGTTATGACGTGAACACAGGTAAATTGTTGTGGGTGTTTGATACAGGCGCTGCTGATCCAAATGCAATGCCGGGTCAAGACACAACATTTGTGCATAACTCACCAAACGCATGGGCGCCACTTGCCTATGATGCAAAACTGGACATCGTGTATGTACCAACAGGTGTAGGTACGCCAGATATCTGGGGCGGTGACCGTACAGAATTGAAAGAGCGTTATGCAAACTCAATGCTGGCGATCAATGCAACCACAGGTAAACTGGTATGGCATTTCCAGACCACACATCATGATTTGTGGGATATGGACGTACCATCACAACCTTCATTGGCGGATATTCAGGATAAATCTGGTCAAACAGTGCCTGCAATTTATGTGTTGACTAAAACAGGTAATGCCTTCGTTTTAGATCGTCGTAATGGTCAGCCAATTGTACCGATTACTGAAAAACCAGTGCCGCAAACAGTGAAGTGGGGACCACAAACCAAAGGTGAGTTCTATTCTAAAACTCAACCATTCTCTGACTTTAACTTAGCACCGAAAGATAAATTGACGGATAAAGACATGTGGGGTGCCACAATGTTTGACCAGTTAATGTGTCGTGTGAAATTTAAACGTCTGAACTATGATGGTATTTATACGCCGCCTTCAGAAAACGGAACTTTAGTTTTCCCTGGTAACCTCGGTGTATTCGAGTGGGGCGGTATGTCTGTGAATGCTGATCGTCAGGTTGCAGTCATGAACCCGATTGGTTTGCCATTCGTGAGCCGTTTAATTCCAGCAGATCCAAACCGCGAGCCAGTTGCGCGTGGTGCGGGTACAGAACAAGGTATGCAACCGATGTATGGCACACCATACGGCGTTGATATCAGTCCGTTCCTGTCGCCATTCGGTTTGCCATGTAAACAACCTGGCTGGGGCTATGTTGCTGGTGTGGACTTGAAAACCCATGATGTAGTTTGGAAAAAACGTATCGGTACCATCCGTGACAGCTTGCCGAATCTATTCCAGTTACCGCCAGTGAAAATTGGTGTACCAGGTTTAGGTGGTTCAATCTCGACTGCGGGTAACGTAATGTTCGTTGGTGCAACTCAAGATAACTACATCCGTGCATTCAATGTTTCAAATGGCGACAAGTTATGGGAAGCACGTTTACCAGCAGGTGGACAAGCAACTCCAATGACTTATGAAGCCAATGGTAAACAGTACGTCGTGATTATGGCGGGTGGACATGGTTCATTCGGCACGAAAATGGGTGATTATCTCGTGGCTTATGCTTTGCCAGATAAGAACTAATTTCATTTAAAAATGATAGAGAAAAGCTCAGATTCGTCTGGGCTTTTTCTTTTTATGGCAATTAGATAGGCTTATCAATAAAACCGTTATTAAATATGCAAAAAAAGCATTTTGTTGATGAATGAAAGCTCGCTATGCTAGTCGCCTTTATAATGAATGACTAGCCATACGCCATGTATTTATATACGGATTTCGATCAACAACTGATTAACCAACGTGTTGCTCAGTTTCGTGATCAAACAGAACGCTATTTAGCAGGAAAATTAACAGAAGACGAATATCGTCCACTACGTTTGCAAAATGGTTTATACGTGCAGCGTTATGCGCCAATGCTCCGTATTGCTGTGCCGTATGGCTTGATGAATACCAAACAACTCAGAAAAATTGCTGAAATTGCGACGGAATATGACCGCGGTTATGCACATGTTTCAACGCGTCAAAATATTCAGTTAAACTGGCCTGCATTAGAAAATGTGCCTGATATTCTTGCTGAACTGGCAACAGTGCAAATGCATGCGGTACAAACTTCAGGTAACTGTATCCGTAATACCACCACCGACCAGTTTGCGGGTGTTGTAGCAGGTGAGATTGCTGATCCACGTCCAACGTGTGAATTGATTCGTCAGTGGAGTACCTTCCACCCTGAATTTGCGTTCTTACCACGTAAGTTCAAGATTGCAGTTTCAGCATTGCAAGAGAAAGACCGTGCTGCAACAGCATTCCACGATATCGGTGTATATCTGGTGCGTAATGACGCGGGTGAAATGGGCTATAAGATCATGGCTGGCGGTGGCTTAGGCCGTACTCCAATCATTGGTAGCGTCATTCGTGAGTTCTTGCCACGCGAAGATTTAATTGCTTATCTTGAAGCGACCCTACGTGTATATAACTTGCATGGTCGCCGTGATAACAAATACAAAGCACGTATCAAGATTTTGGTGAAAGCATTAACACCAGAAGTATTTGCTCAAAAAGTAGAAGCTGAATTTGAACACACGCGTGAAGCTTTGAAAATTCAACCTGAAATCTTGAAAAAAATGGATGAAGAATTTACACCATTTGATTATCAGGATCTGGACGATCAAGACTTTACGGCTTTATTTGCTGAATATCCTAAATTCAAGCAATGGTTCAACGTCAATACCAATGCACATAAAGTGAAAGGCTATCGTATTGTTACGATTTCCCTGAAACGTGCAGGGGTTGCGCCAGGTGATGTTACTTCTGAAGAAATGAACTTAATTGCTGATTTGGCGGATAAGTACACCTTTGGTGAGTTCCGTACCACGCATGAACAAAACATTTCATTGGTGGATGTACCACAAAAAGATTTATTTGAATTGTGGCAAACGCTTGAACATCACAACATGGCACGTGCGCATATCGGCTTTATTACCGATATCATTTGCTGTCCGGGTGGTGATTTCTGTTCATTGGCGAATGCGAAATCGATTCCAATTTCAGAAGCGATTAGCCGTCGTTTTGAAGATTTAGATACCATCTACAATCTTGGTGAGCTTGACCTGAATATCTCGGGTTGTATGAACGCTTGTGGTCATCACCATGTCGGTAATATCGGTATTCTGGGTGTTGATAAAAAAGGTGCTGAGTTCTATCAAATCACTTTAGGTGGTCATGCGGATCATGATGCATCTTTAGGCGATATTTTAGGCCCATCTTTTGCTGCTGATGCTGTACCTGATGTGATTGAAGAAATCTTGAATACTTACCTTGATTTACGTAATGAAGGTGAGCGTTTTATTGATACCTATCGCCGTGTTGGCATTCAACCATTCAAGGAGCGTGCTTATGCTTAATACATCGCTACAAGTGCTTTCTAAAGATGGCACAATTGCAGACAATACTTATCAAGTCATTGCAGAAGATGGTGCGCTTCCACAAGGTGATGTTGTATTAACAACGGCACAACTTGATCAATTGGCACAGGTACAAGGCAAAAAAGCATTGTACATTACAGTAAACGATTCACCTGAAACCCATCAATTTCCACTCAATGAATTTGATGCAATCTTCATTGAATTTGCTGGTTTCAATGATGGTCGTGGTTATTCATTTGCTGCCTTGTTGCGTCGTCAAGGCTACCAAGGTGAATTGCGTGCGGTCGGTGATATCTTCAAGGATGTTTTAAATTATTTAAAACGTTCTGGCTTTGACACTTTTGTGGTGAAAGAAGGTAAGGATATTCATGAAGCCGCTGCTGGTCTTCAGGATTTTACCAATCCTTATCAGGCGTCAACTGCCGTACCTCAAGCAAGTTATCAGACTGGGGCTTAAGCCTTCTGAAATAAAAAAGCTGAACTTTGGTTCAGCTTTTTTATTTGATGTCGATTATTCATCAAGCTGACAATTGATCATCCATTTGATCCCGAACTGATCGGTAAAAGCGCCGTAGAGTGCACCCCAGAAGGTTTTTTCCAAGGGCATTTCAACTTGACCATTGACGGACAAGGCATCGAAAAGTCTTTGAGCATCCTCAAGTTCATCAGGATCTAGATTAATAGAAATATAATGATTGTTGCCTTGAGTAAATACGCTATGCGGGGTGCAGAATTGATCGTTGACATCCGAAGCCATCAATACGGTAAATTCATTGATAGGTAGGGAAACATGTAGAATCAAGTTTTTATCAGCATCAGAAAGTGTGATTCCTTCTGTGGGTGGCATATCACCATAACGGCTGAGCATGGCAAACTCACCGCCAAATACAGATTTATAAAAATTAAATGCCTGTTCGGTTTGTCCTTTAAAATTTAAATAATGATTGAGTTGCATGGGGGACGTCCTGTTGTTTTTTTATACAAAATATAACTTATCGGGAATTGCGCTATAGGTGCATTATTTTTTGTAATTCTCAAAACAAAAAATCCTGCGCTTGGCAGGATTTTTGGGTCATCAAATTGCTACTTAGATCAATTCAATTGCAACCGCTGTTGCTTCACCACCACCGATACACAAAGCTGCAACACCTTTTTTGCCGCCTGTGCGTTTAAGTGCATGAATCAAAGTAAGAATGATACGAGAACCTGTAGAGCCAACAGGGTGGCCCAATGCACAGGCACCGCCATTGATATTCACTTTTTCTGCATCTAATTTGAAGTCATCAATTGGGCACATGGTAACCATTGCAAATGCTTCATTGATTTCCCAAAGGTCAACTTCTTGTGCATCCCAGCCCGCTTTCTTCAATACTTTTTCAATTGCGCCTACAGGTGCAATCGTAAACTCAGAAGGGTGTTGTGAGTTTGATGCAGTTGCAATAATTTTTGCCAAAGGCTGTAAGCCACGTTGCGCTGCAACATCGCTAGACGTTAAGACCAGTGCAGATGCGCCATCTGAAATCGAGCTAGCATTTGCTGCGGTAATCGTACCGTCTTTTGCAAAAGCAGGTTTAAGTGATGGGATCTTGTCAATTTTTGCACTAAGCGGTTGTTCATCTTGGTCAACAACCACATCGCCTTTACGCGTTGAAACCGTTACAGGCACGATCTCATCTTTAAAATAGCCTTCAGTAATTGCTTTTTGCGCGCGGTGTAAAGAACGAATCGCGAAGTCATCCATTTGTTCGCGAGTATAACTACGTTGATTTGCCATGTCCTGAGCAAAAGAACCCATCAAACGACCAGTTTCAGCATCTTCCAGACCATCTAGGAACATATGATCTTTAATTTCGCCATGGCCCATACGGTAGCCACCACGTGCTTTAGGAAGAACGTATGGTGCATTGGTCATTGATTCCATACCACCAGCAACGACGATGTCTGCACTACCAGCCTTGATCATATCTGCTGCTTGCATCACCGCTTTCATGCCAGAACCACAAAGCTTATTAATGGTGACTGCACCTGTAGAATCTGGTAATCCTGCCTTACGCATTGCTTGGCGAGCTGGGCCTTGTTTGAGACCAGCAGGTAATACGCAACCCATGATGACTTCTTCTACATCAGTGGGTTGTAGGCCAGAACGGGCAATTGCTTCTTTAATTGTTACTGCACCTAATTCAGGCGCTGTTACGCCAGAGAGTGCACCTTGGAAGCCGCCCATTGCAGTACGAGCGCCATTAACAATTACGATGTCAGTCATTATGTGTCTCCACACTTATAATTTATAAAAAATGTTCCAAACTTAAGCAGTATATTAAAAAAAGAACTGGAATAAAGCGTTTTACTTTTTTTAAGCTAGACTGAGGAGTTTTTAACAGCTGGATATTTTCTCAAAGCGAATATTTCCCATGCGGCTTAAGCGTATTTTACTGTGATAGTCAGGTGACGTTGAACAATAGGTAAAGCTACCATTTGCAGCAAAGGGGAGTCCATTTTCTCCCTGAAAAATGATCGCATAGGGCGTCGCACCAAAAGCACTATAATGTAGATGACCATATTTGAGATTAAGTGATACGGCAAAGAGTAAAGGTTCATTGTGATCTCGTTTTCTATTCTTATTGGTGTCAACAAAGCCGATAAAGCCCTTATTCCAGTCTTTGCTACAGTCAATCAGGTCATTACTTGGGCACAGCATCACATTTTTATGGTAAAGCTGTGCATCGGTTTTTGCTTTTTGTATGTGAATTGTGAGGTTTCTTTTTAAATGATTTGCTTCACCTGAAACCATTAAGTCGCGAAAATATGGTAGGGCGATATAGCTAAGAATGGTCAGTATACTGATAATGATAAGCAATTCACCCAATGTAAATCCATGTGGTCTAAACATGTTTTTCCTGTCTATTTTTATTAACTTTTTTATTAACAATATGTTAAGCATAAACGTTATTTGTTTTAATAAAAAACACTAACAAATAAGTTAAATATTACTTAAACATAGATTGATAAACAATAATCTATTCGCCGATGTATGAAAATTGAAAATTTACGGAACTACAACGGAAATTGTAAGCAATTTTGTCAATAATTTACGAGGTTAAAGTTATCAAGCACTTGGAAAATTCATCAAGTGTTTGTATGATTCAAAGTGAAGTGAATGGCTTAAAAATAATGTTGTAGAACATTAATGTTCTCAGTACGAAAAATCATAGGCTGAGCTTACACAACAAACAATTGTTATCTCTGGAGGATATCCATGAAATTGAGTCGTATTGCACTTGCTATGCTTGTTGCTGCTCCTTTAGCTGCTGCTAATGCTGGCGTAACAGTAACTCCATTAATGCTTGGTTACACATTCCAAGACACTAAACACAATAATGGTGATAAGTATTTAACAAATGGTCCTGAAATTCAGGATGATTTGTTTGTTGGTGCTGCATTAGGTATCGAGTTAACACCTTGGTTAGGCTTTGAAGCTGAATATAACCAAGTTAAAGGTGATGTTGACGGTACTGTTGCTAACGCTGAATACAAACAACAACAAATCAACGGTAACTTCTACGTTACTTCTGATTTGATCACTAAAAACTACGATAGCAAAATCAAGCCATATGTATTGTTAGGTGCTGGTCACTACAAATATAAATTTGATGATGCTACTGCTGCTGAATTCGGTCGTGCTGGTCGCGGTTTGAAAGAAGAAGGTACTTTAGGTAATGCTGGTTTTGGTGCTTTCTGGCGCTTAAACGATGCTTTATCTCTTCGTACAGAAGCTCGTGGTACTTATAACATCGATGAAGATTTCTGGAACTATACAGCACTTGCTGGCTTAAACGTAGTTCTTGGTGGTCACTTGAAACCTGCTGCTGCAGTAGTAGAAGTTACTCCAGTTGAACCAACTCCAGTTGCTCCACAACCACAAGAGTTGACTGAAGACCTTAACATGGAACTTCGCGTATTCTTCGATACGAACAAGTCTGACATCAAGCCACAATACAAGTCTGAAATTGCTAAAGTTGCAGAGAAGTTAGCTGAATACCCGAATGCGACAGCTCGTATTGAAGGTCACACAGATAACACTGGTCCACGTAAGTTAAACGAACGTTTATCTTTAGCGCGTGCTAACTCTGTTAAATCTTCACTTGTAAACGAATACAACGTTGATGCATCTCGTTTGTCTACTCAAGGTTTCGCTTGGGATCAACCGATTGCTGACAACAAAACTAAAGAAGGTCGTGCTATGAACCGTCGCGTATTCGCTGCGATTTCTGGTAGCCGTACTGTTCTGGTACAACCAGGTCAACAAGC
>NZ_LZPJ01000117.1:0-9497 GCF_001729365.1 Acinetobacter sp. YK3 | reverse complement strand
TCATTGAATGAATTTACTGATTTAAAAGTCTTAGGGTTTGGAGTCATACATGTTAGATCAAAATATTAAAACTCAATTAAAAGCTTATTTAGAACGTTTAGAAAGTCCGATCGAACTGGTTGCTGCTTTAGATGACTCAGATAAAGCAGAAAAAATCAAAGAACTCGTAACGGAAATCGCGGAACTTTCTGATCAGGTTACGGCGCGTTTTGACGGTTCAAACGCTCGCCGTCCTAGTTTCGGTGTAGCGAAAGCAGGCGAACAACCGCGTGTGTTCTTTGCAGGCTTACCGATGGGACATGAGTTTACCTCTTTGATCTTGGCATTGTTACAAGTGTCTGGTTATGCACCGAAAGTATCTGATGAAGTCTTGACTCAAATCAAAGGCTTAAACTTGACTGCAAACTTTGATGTGTTTGTTTCATTGAGCTGCCATAACTGTCCAGATGTAGTGCAAGCGCTCAATCTCATTGCAATCAATAACCCAAATACCACGGCGACCATGATTGATGGTGCTTTCTTCCAAGACGAAGTGGAAGAACGCAAAATCTTGGCTGTACCTATGGTATTTCAGAATAATGAACATATCGGTCAAGGTCGTATGACGTTGGAAGAAATCGTTGCCAAGTTAGATACCAATTCTGCCGAGAAAGATACAGCGGCAATCAATGCCAAAGATGCGTTTGATGTATTGGTGATTGGTGGTGGCCCTGCGGGTGGTACAGCAGCAATCTATGCAGCACGTAAAGGTATTAAAACAGGTATCGTGGCTGAACGCTTTGGCGGTCAGGTGATGGATACCATGGATATTGAGAACTTTACCACGGTGCAAAAAACAGTAGGTCCTAAGTTTGCTCAGGATATGGAAGCGCATGTCCGTGAATACGGCGTGGATATCATGAACCTGCAACGTGTTAGCAAGATCACAGGTGCAGATCAGACTGTAAATGGTCTGGTTGAAGTTGAACTGGAAAATGGTGCCAAACTTGAATCGAAAACCATCATTCTTTCAACTGGCGCACGCTGGAGAGAGATGAATGTTCCAGGTGAAGCAGAATATCGTACCCGTGGTGTCGCATATTGCCCACACTGTGATGGCCCATTGTTCAAAGGCAAACGTGTTGCGGTGATTGGTGGTGGTAACTCGGGTGTTGAAGCAGCGATTGACCTTGCAGGCATTGTTGAGCATGTGACTCTGGTTGAATTCGATACCAAGCTTCGTGCCGATCAAGTGTTACAAGACAAGTTAAACAGTTTGCCAAATACCACAGTGATCATGAATGCATTGAGTACAGAAGTGGTTGGTGATGGAGCTCAAGTAACAGCATTAAAATACAAAGACCGTGCGACTGATGTTGAACATACGGTTGAGCTTGCGGGGATCTTTGTACAGATTGGGTTATTGCCAAACACGGATTTCTTAAAGAACAGTGCTGTCGAGTTGAGCAACCGTGGTGAGATCGTGATTAATGATCGTAACGAAACCAGTGTTAAGGGTGTATTTGCTGCAGGTGACTGTACTACCGTGCCATACAAGCAAATTATCATTGCCACAGGTGAAGGTGCCAAAGCATCACTCTCTGCCTTTGATTATATGATCCGTTCTGGCGTATAAATGATGTGATCAAAAAAAAGCCCCAATGACTTGGGGCTTTTTTATTGCATTTAGTTCTTCGGTTTATATAAACCATGATCAACCAGATGTTCGCGTAAAATACGACGAAGTTCTAATACTGCTTCAGGGGTTTCCTGAATGGAATGACCACCTTTGAAAATCTTTTCAGACACAGCACCATCTAAATGTGCACTTTTATAAGGAACAATTCCGTCGGTGATGACATTCGGATCATCACTTTTGGTAATGTTGCCCATAATTGAATGGAAAACTAGACCTTTTTCTGGTGGGATCGTAGCAGTTAATTCCATAAATTTGGATTTTTTGCTCAGATCACTTGGGCCATTCTGGATCACGTCATTGGTCAAGGTTTTGACGAAATCCTTAAGATCCATGTCATCACTAGTAAGTGTATCCGCTAAGGTTGTCAAGAATGTAGCAGGGAGCTTGATAATCTTACGGGCTGCCAAGGTAAACCAGCGATCTGCATAGTCTGTACCACGATGTGGGGCTGCCAAGAAAATGGCACGATCAAAGTTTGTAATCGGTTCCATCTTGAGACGCTCGCCAATCACAGGATGCTTTCTCAAACGTGCCTGTTGGCGGCTGTTCATCATGGTCAGTGCTTCTTTGGAAATATCAGCATTGCTGACCAAAAGACGGCTAATGATCCCGCCCATACTATGACCAATTAAAACCGCATCTTGAGCAGCGGCATCTTTAGGATTTAGTGAGCCAAAGGCTTGCTTTAACACGGCATAGATTTGAAAACGGCTTTCAAGAATAGGCATATTGGTCGAATAAAAGACTTGCCAAACCTGATAGTGCTCGCGCAATACCGCATCACCCATAATGTCGTTGGTTACAGCAATCCACGCTTCTGGGCTACTTGCCAGACCATGCACCAGTACAATCACTTTTTTGTTCGGATTATAAGGTTCAAGCATATATAAATGCGGCATGGTGAGGTGCTGATCGCGGTCAATTAAAGTTAAATAAGCGGCAGTCCCTAAATTATTTTCAGCCAGCCAAAGCCCATAAGGCGCAGAGAAATTGGCTGCCAGAGAGTATTCTTTTCCAGCAATATTTACTTTCTCGACGCTATATGGATCGTAAACCTTGACTTCAAATTCTGGACTATTAAGCACATCGTCAACCGTTGCGGTTGTCTTTTTAGGTTGTGCAATAATGGTTGCAGCCAGATAACGTGCTTTATGAATATTTGGATTAACCCCATTTGGATAGCTATAACTTAATGGATCAAGGATGTATTTATTTTCACCATGAGCAGCACTATCGGTCGAAGGAAATACAGCCACGAAATCTGAACCGAAACCATCTCGACGGTTAATCGCTCTTAACCCAGAAAAGTTCATGTTATAGCTAGAAATAAACTTCTCGAGCTGCATGTTCTGCAAGCGTTGATAGGACTGAATATCGATGGTGTATGTGCTTTTACCAATTTTAATCGTTGGTGTAATGGTTTTGGATGGGTTTCTTAAACTATGGACATTGACCATTTTGGTCAACGCCTGATTATAGAAATCCCGAATTTGAACTTGTCTGTTATCAAAAATCCGTTCCTGCGGCTGGCGGGCAGTCTTAAACAAATAAGCATAACTGTAGCGAATACTTTTATCTAAAGCTTCAAGCTCCTGATCCAGACAGTTTTCATAGGTTTTCTGAATAGCTTTTTGTTCTTCTTCAGCTTTATGTTTGGTGAGCTTACTGACTTTACATTCAGAGGAGTCAGAAAGACTCATGGCTTTTGAAAGATATAATTCGCTGGCAGTAGATAAAAGTTGCTCATCCTGAATCTGCGGAATCTTATGCAGATCTGCAATACATTCATTTGGAGTCTGCATGCAGACTTTTGCTTCTTTGCCAGACATTGACAGGACATTGAGGCTGGCTTCGCTCAATTTTTTCTGTGTCAGAATACTATTACGCTCGTTCGCGATCGTCACATTGAGGTCTTGCTGTTTCAGACTGACGACCTGACAACCACTCATCACCATAGTACTGAGTAGGCTGATCGCAAATAAACGTTTATTCGGGGTAAATGCTAGCTTCATAAATCAGCAAGTTGGCTGGGAGATTGTAGCTATAATACGAAAATCGAATGTTTTTTCAATCATCCATAAAAAAATAGACTGTACACGACAGTCTATTTTTCATTACAGAATGGGACAGTAATTAGTTCAATACTTGCCAAACATTCCAGCGTTTTCCAGATTCAACTTCTTTGATCAAACGATCAGTAACTTCAGCTTCATCTGGGTAATTGATTTTGTAGTTCTTTAAGGTTTGAAGCGCATTTTTCTTTTGCTCTAACCAGAGATAGTTGTTAGCAGCAGAAAGATAAGCTTCTTGAACACCGCCTTTCATTGCCTTATCTAAATAAGGAATTGCTTCACGTTGACCGCCACCTTCAGACAAGCCAAAACCAAACCAGAAGTTTGTTTCAGCATCATTTGGGTTCATTGCAAGAATACGTTGAGCATAGGTCAATGATTTGGTGGTGTACGCTGTACCCAAATCCATATTACGTGCCATCACGCTTGCTTTAAAAGCACGTGTTAGTACGTCGATAGACGCATTTGGTTTTTCTGCCAAAGCATCTAATTTTTGAGTTGTTTCTTTCAACTTCGCTTCATAACCTTTACGTTCTTGACGGTCAGGGAAGCGAGGTGGATAGTGGCGTGCCTTACCTTCAACCAGTTGTAAGAAGTCATCAATCTCAGTCACATCGACTTCATTTTCGCCTGCAAGAACTGCATATTTTACATTGCGTTGTTTGCTGTCGATTGTCGGAACGATGAGTTTGTTGATATCTAATGTGGTGGTTTTTGATGGATCATTTTGTAATGACACAACCATTTTAGTCACAGGCTGAGCAGCAGCATCTTTAATCGCAACTTCGAAGCTTGGTGGTGCATCATATTTGATTGGATTTAAAGCATAGAACGGTGCTGTCGGTTCTGGCTCTTTGAATACAAATGGCTCAGAAGCTTTATCTTTTTTGACTGGGGCGATGCCACAGGCGGTTAAAAAAGAAGTTGAAAGTACAAGTAATGCCAAAGGCTTAAAATTCATGCTTACATCCATTAATTTTAGTTAAATGAGAAGTAGATCGTTGGTTTCACCAGTCTAGGAAAAGCAAAACCAACTTGCAATGATAAGCTTGTTACATTTCTTATATATTCGCTTAGGTTGCCGAAGTTTTGTTCTGTGCTTCACATTCACGTCTAACTTCTTCAATAATTTTAAGTTCTTCTTTACTCAATGGTTGATTTTTAGAACTTTGAGGCGAGAAACTCGGATCCAGTTCTGAGAGGCGCTGGCACAGCACATTCATACGTTTTTCGTTTTTCTGCATACGATCCAGCAGTACACGAATACCTTCTAAAATTGGATCAGATTGATCTTGTGTCGTTGCATAAGGCTGGAACCCAATACTTTCGGCATAATCACGACGGCTGACTTCATCTTGTTCGACTTGGTTTTTATCTTTGAAGATGTAACGCGCTGGGTTACCGACCGCAGTCACATTTTCAGGGACTTCTTTGGTCACTACAGCATTTGAGCCGACTTTCGCACCTTTATGGACAGTAAATGGACCTAAAATTTTTGCGCCTGCACCGACTACAACTCCATCTTCAAGCGTTGGATGGCGTTTGCCTTTATTCCAGGTTGTGCCGCCTAGGGTAACGCCATGATAAAGCGTAACGTCATTGCCAATTTCAGCTGTTTCACCAATCACAACACCCATGCCGTGATCGATAAAGAAACGTTTGCCAATTTTTGCACCTGGGTGAATTTCAATGCCTGTGGCAAAGCGACTAAAAGAAGAAAGTAGGCGAGCCGTACCTTTATATTCTTTTTTCCATAATTCATGTGCCATACGATGCATGATTAGCGCATGGATACCGGGATAGGTCGTTAGCACTTCCAGCGTGTTTCTAGCCGCAGGATCACGTGCAAATACAGCCTCGATATCTTCTTTAAGCTGTTTAATCATTTGAATGATCCTCCGTGTTTGTCTTTTTCCATGAACCTTTGGCAAGTGCCTGAACGCGACTGAAGATCCCACGTAATAAATGGTACTCCATACGATCTAATTGTATCCTTCCAAATAAACGACGCAAGCGTAATGGCAGTAAACGGGGATTATTCGGGTCTAAAAATTCGATTTCAGTCAGCATTTTTTCCAGATGAGGGTAGAACTCTTCCATCTGTTGCTGCGTCACCAGTGGTTCATCCCATTCCATGCTTTGCTGTTGTTTTAGTTGCATGTGGTCATCTGGTGTATCTGTAACTTGAGTATTTTGTTCAAGTGCAGCCATTCTCATTTCATAACACACCACCTGAATGGCTTGAGCGACATTTAGTACGCCATATTCAGGATTGACTGGAATGGTTAAATGGTAATTGGCTAAGGCCAGTTCTTCGTTGGTCAGTCCACGATCTTCACGACCAAAAACGATGGCAACATGTTGTTCTTTGCTTGCTGCCTGTAATGCTTCTTTTGCTGCAGGGCGAACATCGAGCAATGGCCAAGGAATGGTGCGACTACGGGCACTGGTACCGAATACGATATGACAATCCTGAATAGCTTGTTCCAGCGTCTCAACAATCTCAATCTGTTCAATTAAATCCTGTGCACCGGCTGCCAGAGCATCAATATCGGGATGTGGATAGGTTTTCGGTGCAACCAATACGAGCTTAGATAAGCCCATGGTTTTCATTGCACGTAAAGCACTACCAATGTTGGCTGGTAGGGTTGTATTGACCATGACAATACGGACATGATCCAAATGTTTGGACACGTTATTTGAGTCAAACTGGTTCATATATTATCCAGAATTAAGAGTATTGAGAGACTTCTGCCTGATAGAGATCAAGCGCTTCATCCATTGACATGTTGTCAGGCGGCGGTGCGATATTTGCCACTTTCGGTGCTTCTGCAACTTTGGCTGCTTTAGATTTCACTTGGTATTCGATCGCAATTGCTTCTTTACCAAAATAATCCCGCAATTTGCTCAGCAACTCATCCAGTGGTGCAACTTTCCATTGTGGGCCGAGGTGTAGCTCGGCGGTTGCAAAACTTTGCTCAAGCTGGATTTGCAGGCCAATATGCTGGCACATATCAACATTACAATAAGGTAAAAGAATCGCTTGTAAATCTTTTGCTAAAGTTTTGCTCATCAGGTCTTGTGCTAAGCGAACCTGAATACTTTGGGCGCGTTTCTGGCGAATTTCATTCAAACTGAACGCCTTACTTAACCGTGCCATTGGACGGTCAAAACCTTCACGTTCGTAGATTTCACCTTCAATCACCACGACTTGTTCTAAGCGAACCACTTCTTTGTAGCGTTGGAAACGTTCATGGTTGCAACTGATTTCGACACGAGCTGTGCCATCATCCAGTGTGATCATAATGCGGTTTGGGAAGTTGGCAATATCAACAACTAAACCTGCAAAAACCGTGGTAACACCACGACGTGTCGGGGTCAGCTCATTCAGTTTTGCTGAAATGAATGATTTTAATTCTGGGCGATAGACATCAATCGGGTGACCTGTGAGGTAGAGACCCAGCGTGTCTTTTTCACCTTTAAGACGAACTTCGTCTGACCAAGGTTTCACGGGTTTGGCTGGTTTACGCTGAACTTCTTCAACTTCACCAAACAAGTCCATAATTCCTGTTTCACGGTTACTGCGCGCTTGTTCAGCTGCTTGTACGGCTTCTGGCAATTGTGCCATTAAGCTCGAACGTTCAATACCGAGACAATCCAGCGCACCCGCACGGATCAGGGCTTCTAAAGTACGTTTATTGATTTTTTTCAAATCAATACGATGACAGAAGTCGAATAAATCCTTGTACGGGCCTTCATTGATGCGTGAGTCGATGACCGATTGCATCGCTTGCTCACCAACGCCTTTAATTGCACCTAGACCATACACAATGGTTGCTTCATCGCTGGCATGGAAATGGTACAAAGACATATTCACAGACGGTGGTAGCACTTCCAGCTTGTTATTACGGCAGTCGTCGATCAGGAACACGATACTGTCGGTATTCTGCATTTCCGAAGATAAAACCGCCGCCATAAATTCAGCAGGGTAATGTGCTTTTAACCAAGCGGTGTGGTAGGCAACAAGGGCATAGGCTGCGGCATGGGATTTGTTAAAACCATAGCCTGCAAACTTTTCCATATAGTCGAAGATATGGTTGGCAGTTGCTTCATCAATATCTTTTTTCGCCGCACCTTCAATAAAGATCTGGCGCTGTTTGACCATTTCTTCAGGTTTCTTTTTACCCATGGCACGACGAAGTAAGTCCGCGCCACCGAGTGTATAGCCTGCACAGAACTGTGCTGCCTGCATTACCTGTTCTTGGTAAACCATAATCCCGTAGGTTGGTTCTAATACGCCTTCAAGCAGGGGATGAAGATACTCAAACTCACCGCCATGCATACGATGGATAAAGTCAGGAATAAGATCCATCGGGCCCGGACGATACAAGGAAACGAAGGCAATAATCTCTTCAAATTTGCTTGGTCGTGCTTCCTTCAACATCTTTTTCATGCCGACGGATTCAAACTGGAATACCGCAGTGGTATTTGCCTCGGCAAACACCAGATAAGCGTCTTTATCGTCTAAAGGAACATTGGAAATGTTTAGTGGTATCTCGGATTTGATCCGCTTATTGATATTCTGAACAGCATCTTCAATCACCGTCAGGTTACGTAAGCCTAAGAAGTCGAATTTAACCAGACCTGCAGCTTCAACATCATCTTTATCATATTGTGCAACACGGTTGGTACCATCGGCATCACAAAGAACGGCTGAGTAATCGGTAATTTTACCGGGTGCAATAACAACACCACCGGCATGCTTACCTGTATTACGCGTGATACCTTCTAGCTTAAGCGCCATTTCCCAGATTTCAGCCGCATCATCATTGTCTGGATTGGACGGGTTGGTGACGATGTCTTTGAGCTGCGGTTCCATGTCAATCGCAGTCGCTAGATCGACACCCAGTGGCTTGGTTGGAACCATTTTAGAAATACGGTCAGCCAGACCATAGGATTTACCCAAGACACGGGCTACATCTCGAATCGCACCTTTTGCCGCCATGGTACCGAAAGTGGCAATCTGTGAAACCGCCTGACGACCATAATTCTGTGCAACGTATTCAATTACACGGTCACGACCGGCAATACAGAAGTCGACGTCGAAGTCGGGCATCGAGACACGTTCCGGGTTTAAGAAACGTTCAAAGAGTAGGTCATAACGTAGTGGGTCAAGATCGGTAATTTTTAAGCTATACGCAACCAGTGAACCCGCACCTGAACCACGACCCGGCCCAACAGGCACGCCATTATTTTTGGCCCATTGAATGAAGTCCATGACGATGAGGAAGTAACCCGGGAATCCCATCTTGAGAATAATATCGACTTCATATTTGATCCGCTCATCATAAGGTTTGCGAATCTCGGCCCAGTCTTCGTCACGTTCAGCGATCGGATAAAGAACATTTAAGCGTTCTTCTAAACCTTCACGAGACAAATGCTCGAAATAGGTGTCGATGGTATACCCATCTGGAATCGGGAAATCAGGTAAGAAATAAGTTCCGAGCTGTAATGCAACATTACAACGTCTTGCAATATGGTAAGTGTTTTCAATTGCACTCGGAATGTCTGAAAATAGCTCAGACATTTGTTCGCCAGTTTTAAAATATTGTTCAGGGCTATAATTTTTCGGGCGTTTATCATCGCCAAGTACATAGCCATCTGCAATACAAACGCGGGCCTCATGGGCCTCAAAATCTATTTGCTCAACAAAGTGAACATCATTATGAGCAACCACGCCAATCTGA
>NZ_LZPJ01000116.1:0-55289 GCF_001729365.1 Acinetobacter sp. YK3 | reverse complement strand
TCAGACAGTACAACACTTGACGTTGAAGCAGTTAAAGCTTTAGTTCTGTTGGGAACTGCTGAAGCAGATATTTTAAAAGCCTATGCAACAGGCAGCACGATTGCAGGTGAAGCTGGCGATGATGTGATACATGGTCATACAGCATCAGACCAACTGTATGGTGGTGAAGGGCTGGATCAACTCTATGGGGGGAGTGGTGATGACCATCTGGATGGTGGTGCTGATGATGACCAACTCTATGCTGGCAATGGTAATGATGTCCTTATCGGTGGTTCTGGTAATGATCTGTTAGATGCAGGTGAGGGCGCAGATCAGCTTTATGGCGGGACTAGCAATGATGTTCTAAATGGTGGAGCAGGCAATGACTTTCTGGATGGAGGCGATGGTTCCGACCAATTGAATGGTGGCACTGCAGATGACATTCTAGTTGGTAGTACAGGTGATGATGTACTGATTGGTGGACAAGGAAACGATATTTATCGCTTTGATTTAGGCTGGGGACAGGACATCATCCAGTACGAATCAAAGAATCAAACCGATATTGATACTATTGAGTTCATTAATATCAATCCAGATGACCTGATTATCAGAAAAGCCGGTCAGGATATGATCATTATCCATCGTACTACAGGCGATCAACTCATTGTAGAGTCGCAATTTAGTGACTATCTATTCAATAAGCCAATCAATAAAGTTCGTTTTGATGACCAAATAGAATGGGATGAGGCTGCACTTAATATTCAGGCAGTTAAGGGAACTGAATTAGACGATATCATTGAGGGAACAACCGATCATGATGTGATTCATGCAGGTGATGGTGATGACATTGTTTATGGCCGTTCAGTCTATTCAGAAACACCAGAAACCCAATACTTTGTGTATGGCGGAGCAGGTAACGATAAAATCTATGCCACAGGCTATCTGGATGGTGGTGTAGGTGATGATGAAATTGAAGGCGCTGGGCATCTACTGGGTGGTGAAGGCAATGACATTCTGAGCGGACAAGGTGTATTAGAAGGTCAGTCAGGGAATGACATTTTAACTGGACAGGGTAAATTGTACGGTGGAGATGGGCAGGATCAGCTAACACTAACAGGTTTGGTAAATGATGAACTTGGCTTACTTTCAGGTGGTGCTGGTGATGATGTCTTAACTATAGATGTCAATCAAATGGACTTTGTGAATGAATATAACCAAGATCAATTTTATCAAGATGCGGACGGCTACCATCGAATTCAAGATACGGAATTAAGTGAAGTACAACGAGCTATATATGTAGAAGGTGGTCAAGGTGATGATACTATTTATGGCTCATTTGGTGATGAAGTTTATCTGTTCAATCTAGGGGATGGGCAAGATACGATTATTGAACGCGCAGCAGGTCAAAACTATACCAATGTCGCCGTCTCATTTGATGTATTACGCTTTGGTCAAAATATCCTAACTACTGACATTAGCTTACATCGCTATGGCAATGATCTTGTTATCAAGCATAGCAATCAAACAGATCAAATCACCATCCAAAACTACTTTGTGGGTGGACATCATAAGATCAATGAAATTCAATTTGCTGACTCAACAACTTGGGACAATAGCTATATTGAAAACCATGTCACCTATCATGGTACAACCAATAATGATGAGGTTTGGGGATATCGAGATACCTATGAAACCTTTGAAATGGGAGATGGGGATGATAAGGTTTATTCAGGTGCAGGCAATGACATTATCTACGGTCAAGCAGGCAATGATACCTTGTGGGGACAGGCAGGAAACGACACTTTATATGGTGGCACAGATGCGGATTACCTAGAAGGTAATGAGGGTGATGATATTCTGCATGGCGATCAGGGTAATGACATCCTCTATGGCGGAGATGGAAATGACATCTTGTATGGTGGTGATGGCGATGACACCCTCCGAGGGGGAGCAGGTCATGATATCCTCAATGGTGGTATAGGCAATGATAAATATTTCTATTACCTTACTGATGGTCAAAAAACCATTGATCAAACAGGTGGTGGAACAGATGTACTTTGGTTAATGGATCAGGGAATTACCGAAGATCGAATTAAATTTACAAAAGAAAATAATGATCTAATTGTGACGATTGATAATAATATAAATCAGTTAGTCCGAGTCAAGGATCACTTCTTGGGGGGGGAGAAAGCAATTAGTAGTGTGCAGCCGAATGGAGGATATACCATTACAGCAGCTCAAATTGCAATCAAAGTTAATGCCTCATCTGGTGGTTCATCTGATCCAGTAGGTGATACCATTTATCAATATACTTCTGGTGCAATGACGATTACGGAACAATCGGGTAATGATACTGTACTATTTAAGAATGGCATTACATTTAGTCAAGTTGGAAATTATTTGACAAAATCAGGTGATGACCTGATTCTGAAAGTAAATGGTAGCAATTCAAATACGGTCACGATCAAAAATTTCTTTAAGGCTGGTCAATATTTGGTAGAAACCTTGCAGTTTGAAACAGGTGGACAACTGACGGCAGAACAAATCTTTGGTGCATTCGGTCTGACCATTCCATCAGAAACAACCCCAACACCACCAAATCCTGTGGGAGATACCACTTATACCTATAGCTCAGGTGAACTAACCATTACTGAACAGTCAGGCAATGACAAGGTGATCTTCAAAAATGGCATTACTTTTAATCAGATCGGTAATTATTTGAATAAGTCAGGTGATGATCTCGTCCTCAAAATTAATGGCAGTAATACCAATAAAGTAACAGTGAAAAACTTCTTCCTGGCTGGTAATTATTTGGTTGAGAATTTTGAAATTGAAACAGGTGGCGCATTAAGTGCAGCACAAATCTTTAGTGCGTTTGGTCTAACGTTGCCATCTACAGATGGAGGAAATCAGGGTTCCAGTGAGGTTGCAGGTGACACTGTCTATAATTACACCACAGGTGCTTTAACCATTACAGAACATTCAGGCAATGATAAGGTCATCTTTAAAAATGGTATTACCTTTAATCAGGTGGGAAGTTATTTGACCAAATCAGGCGATGACCTGATTCTGAAAGTGAATGGTAGTAACACCAATAAGGTTACAGTCAAGAACTTCTTTCTGGCTGGCCAGTATCTGGTCGAAACATTCCAGTTTGAAACTGGGGGGCAAATTACCGCTGAGCAGATTTTTGGGGCATTTGGCGTCACCATGCCACAGCAAAGTGCGCCAGCAAACACACCACCTGAAAATACGGATTTAGATGCCTTTAACACCTCCTATAACTATAGTTCTGGTGCCATGGTCATTGATGAAAAGTTGGGTACAGATCAGGTGGTTTTTGGCAATGGAATTACCTTTAGCCAGGTGGGTAACTATCTAACTAAATCGGGTGATGACCTGATCCTTAAGGTGAATGGCAGCAATAGCAATAAGGTTACAGTAAAAGACTTCTTCCTTGGTGGTGCACATGAGGTCGAATCTTTCAATTTCGAAACAGGTGGCAGTATTTCCTCACAGCAGATTTATCAGGTGTTTGGTGTGGACCGTCCTGTCAATGCTGAGGACGAAGTTACCAGTATTGTAATAGGTGATTCAGGTGATAATGTCTTGAGTAGTGATGCGGCGGTGAGTGAATTATTCATCTTAAATGAGGGCAATGATATTCTTGAATTGTTGCTCAATGCTTCAGGTGAAACAGCTGTGGATTATGTAAGTGATTTTAATGTGGCAGAAGATCAGATTGATTTGTCTCAAATATTAGATAGTCAAGCAACTAACACCAATCTTTCTGACTATATCGAGATTATTTATGATGCTAGTGCAAAAACTAATACATTGAGTATCCGTAATCCGTCAGCTGAAATTTCGAAAGATCTTCTAATATTTACTAACCAAGCTGAGTCATTGTCGATAGCAGATTTAACGCTGAATCAGGCAATTATTTATTAATATTTAAACAGTTGTAGGGTAGTTAGCTGCCCTACAACTATTGGTTTACATAATAATTATGTACTTAATTTAAAGAAAGGAACTCATCTACACTATTTTTTCAAGGTAAATTCTTTTATATCTACCATTTGAGTTTACTTTGGGGAACATCAGCCTACCCAACGCAACTATGCTCAGTTCTACAATGAAGACTTAATTTTATGAGATGAAATCATTTTGCAGGAGCTAAGTAGCTCAGCCCAGCAGATTGATACATATCAAAGCAGAGGAGAGGATTAAAAACGTAAGCTAATGTATATCAAAACAAGAATATGACAATGCTAGCTTTAAAATACGATTGATATTGTTGAGGAGCTCAATATGGATGAGACAAGATCAGAGCAATAATCAGCATCGGGATAATGGGTCAAGATTGGGTAAACTTGAGCTATATAAAAATAAAATATAAATAAAACAGTAGGTTATTGATCAAGTTCAACTGACGCCATCTCCACTAAAATTATCTATAAATCAGCCACTTATTCTAAGTGGCTTTTTTATTGGATAGGTTTTTGATAGGCATTAAGAATAGTATTTAATTAAATCAATAAACGAAGTTGAATACTAAAGAATCCACACCATTAACTTTTAATAATCAGTAAGTTACTTTCTAAACCTTGGGCTGCAAAGCAGTATCGCAAATAAAATAATGCAGATACCAATAATACTGAATAGATCGGGTAATTCATGCCAAAAAAGAAATCCCCAAATCCCTGCAAAAATAATAGCAATATAATTCATTGGGCCAATTTGTCCTGCTGGCGCTAAGCTATAAGCATACGACATAAATAGTTGGCTAATGTTTGCTAAAAGTCCTGCGGCAATGAGCAGGCTTAATTCGTGCCAAGTGAAAATACGCCAATGCCAGAACATTGGAATAGAGGAAATTAAACTACCAAAAACACAGAAGTAAAAAACAATACGTTCAGGCGGCTCTGTACTGGTTAAAGCTCTTACGGTGACAAAAGCCATTGCGGATAAAAAGCATGCACCCAAGCCAATAAAAGACAATTCGTTAAATAAACCTTGGTCGGGTTTAGCAACAAATAAAACTCCAACGAGCCCAATAACAGCAGCAAAAATCATTGATTTAGTGATTTTTTCTTTTAAAAAAAGCCATGCAATCAGTGGAATAAAAATAGGAGAGGAATAACTGAAAACCATAGCATTCGAGAGTTTTAGGTTGGCAATGGCATAGAAAAAACCATACATTGCAGCAAGACCCACCAAACTTCGCCAAGTATGCATCCAGAGTTTATCTGTTTTAACGAAGTCTAATCCTTGTTTAAACAGCATTGGGATAAAAATAAATAGACCCACTGCATTTCTAAAAAACACAACTGTGGCATTGTCTACAGTTTGAGACGCAAAACGGATGCACACTCCCATAATGGAAAACAAAAATGCTGATGTCAAAAGACAAAGCAAGGCTTTTCCAATTTGAGTCGAGGGCTGTGTCGGAGCAGACTGGTTTTGCATATACAAATGAGTTCTTGGCTTTCAGGATTATTTTAGCAGCAGTGATTGGTTTGAGGGAAATGTGTCGTAATTAATATGGGAAATGTGAAAAAGATGAGGTGATGCCTCATCTTTTAAACTTTATTAGGTCACTGGTGCTGGGTTAAATACAGCGAGTGAGTTATGAATACCCCAACGGTCCGACCACGTTTGTTGCTCGCCACTCGCCACTTGTAAAATCAGTTCAAAAAGTTCCCAACCTACTTCTTCAATGGTTTTCTTCCCAATGGCAATATCGCCAGCACTGATATCAATCAGGTCATACCAACGGTTTGCAATATTGTTTCGACTTGCCATTTTAATGACTGGCACGGCAGCCAGCCCATAAGGTGTCCCGCGACCCGTTGTGAATACTTGAACCGTAATTCCAGAGGCCATTTGCTGCGTACCACAGATAAAGTCGCTCGAAGGGGTTGCCGCAAAGATTAAACCTTTTTTAGTCGGTCTTTGGCCCGGTGCGAGAACTTCTACAATAGCTGAGCGGCCCGATTTGGCAATTGATCCCATCGCTTTTTCTACAATGTTATTCAGTCCACCTTTTTTATTACCCGGTGTGGTATTGGCACTTCGGTCTACTTGGCCTGCTGCTAAGTAGTCATCGTACCATTTCATTTCCCGAATTAGATCTTTGGCAACTTGTTCATTTGCTGCACGTGGAGTAAGTAGGTGAATACCATCGCGGACTTCCGTAACTTCAGAGAACATGACTGTACCGCCACATTGCACAATCAGGTCAGCTGCGAAACCAACGGCAGGGTTAGAGGTGACTCCAGAAAATGCATCACTCCCACCACATTGCATGCCGACAACCAAATGAGAAGCTGAAACTTCTTCTCGAGTACGTTGATTAAGCTTTTCAAGGTGTTGTTCTGCCACGGATAAAATATGATTGACCATACTTTCAAAACCGTTATGACGTTCATCTTGTAACTGAATAATATCTTCGTTTGCTAGGGGAATATATTTGTTTTCTTTAGGAATATTTAAAAGTCGTTCGGGTTGCATTTTTTCGCAGCCCAAACTCACTACCATAATCTCCCCGCCAAAATTCGGGTTGAGTGCAAGATTATGAATTGTACGAATAGGAACAATTGCAGCAGGTGCATCAATTGCCACACCACAACCATATAAATGGTTTAATCCGACTACACCATCTACATTAGGATATTTAGGAAGTAAATCACGTTCAATAATTTTAACGACATAATCGACAATACCTTCGACACAATTCACACTGGTCGTAATACCTAAAATATTCTTTGTGCCGACGCTGCCATCCTTATTTTTATAACCTTTAAATGTATATCCGCTCAAGGCTGGAAGCTTTGGATCAGGACGAGTTGCTAACTCAAGATCATCTAACTCAGGTGCCTCAGGCATTTGGGTAACGGCTTCATTTACCCATGAACCTGCGGGTAAATCTTTATTGGCATAGCCAATAATTTCCCCATAACGAACAATTGCTTCACCTTGCTTTAATGACTCTAATAAAACTTTATGTCCTTGTGGCACATGATCAACCAGGGTGAGTTGGTATTCTTCAATAGGTGTAGAGGGTGGTAAACCCCCGTCATTCACTACAATGGCAACATTATCGAGAGGACTAATTTTTATGAGGAGAGGCTTCAGCATGATCGTTCCTTGTATACATTTGAAGAGAGGGCATAACGCTTAATTTATTTAAGCGTTATGACTTAAAGTTTTAAGAAGTAGGTTTTAACTCGAAGCGCTGGATTTTGCCGACCATAAACAGGTAGCAAATAATTGCGATGACCGCATGTACACCTACAAAAACAAGTGCACCATTGAAAGAACCTGTCGAATTGATGATATAGCCAATCGCAATAGGGATCACAATGCCTGCTGTATTGCCGAAGGTATTGAATAATCCACCTGACAAACCAACCATTTCTTTTGGTGCGACATCCGACATGACAGCCCAACCTAAGGCACCAAAACCTTTGCCAAAAAAGGCCAGTGACATGAAGAACAAGATGGCTGTTTGCGAATCAACATAGTTACAAACCACGATACTGGTTGAGAGCAACATGCCAAAAATAATAGGGAATTTGCGAGAGAAGGTCAGAGATTTATTCATCTTGATGAGTTTGTCGGAAATCACACCGCCTAATACACCACCAATAAATCCACAAAGCGCTGGTAATACAGCCGCAAAACCAGCTTCTAAAATCGACATTTGGCGTTCTTTTACAAGGTAAACAGGGAACCAAGTAATAAAGAAATAGGTTAAGCAGGTAATACAATATTGAGCAATAAAAATACCGAGAAGCATACGAGAGGAGAGTAGTTTCTTAATATTTTTAAAATTCATCTTGTTGTTTTCATCAGCAAATTTAAGCTGATTTTCACCCATGCTGGTAATGGCGCCGCCTGCTTGTAAATATTTGAACTCATTTGAATTAATCGTAGGATGCTTTTCTGGGCTATAAATGACTTTTAACCAGATAAAAGCAATCACAATGCCTAGTCCACCCATAATCCAAAACACAGATTGCCAATGAATATGGGCAACCAGCCATCCCATGAATGGTGCAAATATGACAGTGGCAAAATATTGAGCCGAGTTAAATATCGCTGCGGCAGTTCCGCGTTCTTTGGTTGGGAACCACGCTGCAACAATCTGACTATTGCCTGGAAATGCAGGACTTTCAGATAATCCAACCAAGAAACGTAAGATAAATAATGAAGCAATAATAAGAGGGATAGAACCTAAAATATCAACAAAACCTAAGAGAATCGTGAAAAATGACCAGAGCAGAATGCTCCAGAAATAAACTCTCCGTGCACCGAATTTGTCGAGTAACCATCCACCTGGAATTTGACCGATGACATATGCCCAGCCAAATGCAGAGAAAATATATCCCATGGTCACAGTGCTTAAACCAAGCTCTTGCGACATCGGAGCGGCAGCCATCGAAAGCGTCGCCCGATCACCGTAATTTAATGAAGTAACTAAAAAAATCATCGCTAAAATGTAATAGCGCGTTTTATTATGTTTTGCTCTTGGCTGACTCACAGCAGCAAGATTTGTTTGCAAATTATCCATATACAAACTCTTTTAATAATCGACCTATTTGCATATCCGTGAAATAGGTGACGTCATGTCAAATTCATCGATAGGATAAAGGAGAAATGAAATTTCTGTCTCTATCCTAAAGTCCTATTCTAAACCGCGCCTTAGATGTATGACATCATATGATTAAAAATATTATTTTGGCAAGTAGGCTGATAAAAATAATTTTTCGATACATTATATTGACAAGTCATATGATGTCTTATAAGTTTTACAAATGAAAATAATCTCAATATGCCAAGGAGTATTTTAATGGCGACCTCTACACCTATCGTTAGATCAATTCGAGCAATTCCCGTTGCTGGACATGACAGTATGCTGCTCAATTTGAGTGGCGCTCATGGACCGTATTTCACTCGTAACATACTTATTATTGAGGATAATTCTGGAAATATTGGGGTTGGAGAAATTCCGGGCGGAGAAAAAATTTTAGCGACCTTAAATGATGCGAAAGCCTTGATAGAAGGACAGCCGATTGGGGAATATAAAAATCTACTTAAAAAAATTCAGCAGACCTTCGCAGACCGTGACAGTGGTGGGCGAGGCAATCAAACCTTTGATTTACGTACTACAATCCATGTTGTAACGGCTTATGAGTCAGCATTACTTGATTTGCTTGGTAAGCATTTAAATGTGAACGTTGCGAGCTTGCTCGGCGAGGGCCAGCAACGTAGCGAAGTTGAGGTTTTAGGGTATTTATTCTTTGTGGGTGACCGAAAACAGACTTCATTAGACTATGCGACAACACCTCAGCATAACCATGATTGGTATAAAGTTCGTCATGAAAAAGCGTTAACACCTGAGGCTGTGCAGCGTTTAGCAGAAGCGTCTTATGACCGTTATGGATTTAAAGACTTTAAATTAAAAGGTGGCGTGTTACAGGGCGAACAAGAAGCTGAAGCTGTTACAGCTATCGCGCGCCGTTTTCCAGAAGCACGTGTGACGCTTGATCCAAACGGGGCATGGTTTTTAGACGAAGCCATTGCTTTAGGCAAACATCTTAAAGGTGTGTTGGCCTATGCAGAAGACCCGTGCGGTCCAGAACAAGGTTATTCAAGTCGTGAAATTATGGCCGAGTTTAAACGTGCCACAGGTTTACCGACAGCGACCAATATGATTGCGACCGACTGGCGAGAAATGTCGCATAGTATTCAATTGCAAGCCGTTGATATTCCTTTAGCCGATCCGCATTTTTGGACATTGGAAGGCTCGGTTCGAGTTTCACAGCTCTGCAATATGTATAACTTAACGTGGGGTTCACATTCGAATAACCACTTCGATATTTCACTTGCGATGTTTACCCATGTTGCAGCCGCGGCGGTAGGTAAGGTAACGGCAATTGATACTCACTGGATTTGGCAAGAAGGTACAGATCAGCTAACGAAAGCGCCGCTTGAAATTAAGGACGGTAAAATTCAGGTGCCAACCGCACCGGGACTTGGTGTCGAGCTGGACTGGGATCGTATTAATCAAGCCCATGAACTGTATAAATTAAAAGGTTTAGGGGCTCGTAATGATGCCGATGCAATGCAATATTTAATCCCTAACTGGTCGTTTAATAATAAAAAGCCATGTCTAGTTCGTTAATTTTTAGCGATATGTCTAGATAATTCGCTTTTTTGATTGTTTTCAAACTTTGCTGCTCATACGAGCAGCTTTTTTATGTCTATTTATTCACTTTTACATTAAAATATTTTTTAAATATCTTATAAAACAAGTAGTTGGATTGTCATATTTTGGAAAAAATTAATCTTTTTTAAAATTTTAAACTTTCATGGGAAAAAGATATTGATCAGAAGAAAACTTATGATGTAAGATGTCTGACGACATAAACGCAGATGGATATTTTGTAATGGATGCTCTTGAGTTAAAAAACATTGTTTCTGATGGTCTTCTTTCTTTTCCGGTGACCGACTTTGACCAAAATGGGGACTTTAATAAAGATTCTTATGCAAAACGTCTTGAATGGTTAGCTCCTTATGGCGCAAGTGCATTATTTGCTGCGGGTGGTACAGGTGAGTTTTTCTCATTAACTGGAAATGAATACGCTGACGTGATTAAAACAGCGGTTGACACTTGTAAAGGTAGTGTACCGATTATTGCTGGGGCAGGTGGTCCGACACGTCAAGCGATTGAACAGGCAAAAGAAGCAGAGCGCTTAGGTGCACACGGTATTCTGTTAATGCCGCATTATTTAACTGAAGCAAGCCAAGAAGGTTTGATCGAACACGTTAAGCAAGTCTGTAATTCAGTCGACTTTGGCGTAATTTTTTATAACCGTAGCGTTTCAAGACTCAATCTCGATTCAATCCAAAAGTTAGCCGAGATGTGCCCGAACTTAATTGGCTTTAAAGACAGCTCTGGTCAAATCGATATGATGACGGCAGTGACTCAAACGATGGGTGACCGTTTGTCATATTTAGGTGGCTTGCCAACAGCAGAGGTTTTTGCAGCGCCATATAAAGCCTTAGGTTGCCCAGTTTATTCATCAGCTGTATTTAACTTTATTCCAAAGACTGCAATGGAGTTTTATAACGCGCTTCGCAGTGATGACTTTGAAACAACCAATCGTTTGATTAAAGATTTCTTCTTGCCACTGATTAAAATTCGCGACCGTAAATCAGGTTATGCCGTCAGCATGATTAAGGCAGGCGCCAAAATTGTTGGACACGATGCTGGTCCAGTGCGTCCACCATTAAGTGATTTAACTCCAGCAGACTATGAAGATTTGGCTGCTCTCATTGCGACACTTGGTCCGCAATAATTTTAACTGTTTAGGCATTGGAGCTTTAAAATGAGTAAAAATAATGGTCGACAGTTTATTAATGGTCAACGCGTTGCTGCAAATACACCCGCTCTAGAAAGTGTGGGTGCAAAAGACTATCAACCAACTGGTTATGTTTTTAGTCAGGCAACACTTGAAGAGGTGGATCAAGCTGCTCAAGCTGCGCATAACGCTTTTTCGGTTTATAGCCAAACCTCTCAAGCGCAACGTGCCTCTTTCCTTGAAGAAATTGCTCGTCAAATCGAGGCGTTAGGTGCGAATTTGCAAGAAGTCGCTTCACTTGAAACAGGCTTGCCGCTTGCTCGTCTTCAAGGGGAAACCGGCCGTGTTACTGGTCAGCTACGACTGTTTGCTGAACTTTTACGCCGCGGCGATTTTTACGGTGCTCGTATTGATGTGGCATTGCCAGAACGTAAGCCTTTGCCGCGTGTTGATTTGCGTCAATACAAAGTTGGAGTAGGGCCAGTTGCTGTGTTTGGTGCGAGTAATTTCCCTCTTGCATTTTCAACTGCCGGTGGAGATACCGTGGCTGCTTTAGCTGCAGGATGTCCAGTTGTGTTTAAGGCGCATTCTGGACATATGGCGACTGCCGAGCTTGTTGCAGAAGCTATTGAAAAAGCAATTGAAGTTTGCGATATGCCTAAAGGCACATTCAACATGATTTTTGGTGCTCGTATTGGTGCAAACTTGGTAGAACATCCACTGATTCAAGCTGCTGGTTTTACGGGTTCACTAGAAGGTGGCATGGCGCTTTATAACCTTGCGCAGAGCCGTCCTCAGCCAATTCCATTCTTTGCTGAAATGTCCAGTGTGAATCCAGTCGTGGTTTTATCTCAAGCGCTGAGTTCTCGTGGTGAACAAATCGCTCAGGACACGGTTGCCTCGTTTAATATGGGATGTGGTCAGTTCTGTACAAAACCAGGGTTAATTTTAGGCGTACAAGGTCCTGAATTTGACAAGTTCGTAGCAGCTTTAGCTGAAAGTACGCAAAAAGCTGTGCCACAGGTCATGCTGAATGAAGGGACTTTAAAAAGCTACCGTCAAGGTATTGATGCTTTAAACAGTGAAGCTGGTTTTGAAATGATTGCGACAGGGCAAGATGCTGAGCTCATTTCTCAAGCAAAAGCACATCTATTTAAAGCGGATCAATCTGTTTTATTGTCAGGTAATCCAAAACTACAGCATGAAGTTTTCGGGCCGATGTCCATTGTGATTGGCGTGGACGATGAGGCGACTTTGTTAAAAGGGATTGGGGCTTTAGGTGGGCAGCTTACAGCAACAATTATTGGCGATGAAAATGAATTATCTGAAGCAGGTGAGCTTCTTCACTTGTTAACTGGTAAAGCGGGTCGAGTATTGTTTAATGGTTTCCCGACAGGAGTTGAAGTGTCTGATGCGATGGTGCATGGTGGCCCTTTCCCTGCAACCAGTGATGCGCGGGGAACGTCGGTCGGTACGGGCGCAATTGAACGTTTCTTACGTCCAGTCTGTTTCCAGAATACGCCACAAGTATTGTTACCCGATGCGTTAAAAGATAGTAATCCTCTAAAGATTAATCGTCTGGTGAATGGGCAGTTAAGTCAGGCTCAAATTTAAAAATTGTGCAGCTCAAGCTAAAGTATTGAGCTGCATATCTCTCATTTAATCAGCCAATCATTACTATTTTACTAAGTGCAAGTGATCACATCTTTCTCGTTGAATGAAAATGCATGAGTAACATAAATAAATTAAATTTTAGGTATTTAGGGGAATAAAAAAGCAAATATGACTATCGGTTAAGATTATAGTAGAATGAATTTTCTAATTTTTTTAAATATTTCATGAGTTCTTCAGATTATGTCTAGCGCAATTAAACCTAGATCAACAAAAAAACTAAGCCAGATTATTGTAGAACAACTAATCGAAAAAATTCAGTCTGGAGAATTTAAAGTTGGAGAGAAGATTCCAACGGAACTGGAATTGATTGAAACATTTGAAGTCAGCCGTTCTGTCATTCGTGAAGCGATTACCGAGTTGCGTTCTTTAGGTTTTGTCGAGACTCGTCACGGAATTGGGACTTTTGTTAAAGAGCAAACCATTGAACAGAATTTTTTGTTGTCGAATGCCAGCTTAGAAACCATTAACGATATTGTTTCTTTACTTGAGCTTAGGATGAGTCTTGAATCTGAAGCTGTGTTTTTAGCCTCAGAGCGCCGTAAGCAAATTCACATTGATAAAATGAAAGCTGCGCTTGAGGACTTTGAGCATCATATTTCTTCAGATGCAAATGATGGCACAGTAAAAGCAGATTATGATTTCCATATTGCGATTGCTGAAGCTTCGGAAAATCAATATTTCGTCGATTTTTTAAAGTATCTGGGCGAAAAAATTATTCCGCGCGCACGCCTGAAATCTATTGAGCAAAGTCCTGAAAATCGTGAAGAATATTTAAAAGCGGTTCACCATGATCATGTCAATATTTATAACGCAATTGTCGATCAAGATGGTTTGTTAGCTCGACAAATGATGCGAGCTCATCTTTCTAAAAGCATTAAAAAGTTTAAGCAATAAGCATCGATTTAATCTTGAATCTCGTGTGATAAAAAAGAGAGCGCCTATCCGCTCTCTTTTTTAATATTTCTCATTTGAGTTCTTAGGTCCTAAAACTAAAACTTCTCTCTCACCCAGCCATAAGCTGCCGCAAATGGCAGCGCGGTTCTCGCCAAATAAGGAACATGCCATAAACCACCATGATTCGCATTTTCCATAATCAGCTCGAAAGGATGTTCGAGTGGTCTTTCTGGATTGGTTGCACTCTCAGGATTATTTAAATCATGCACCCACAGCGCAGCCATAATGGCATTTGTGGTTTCAGGACTAAAGGTTTCGACCTTAAACAAATCAGCCCCTGAAAAAGCCGCCTTAAGAATTGGATTCTTAACAACTGAATGTGTGGTGGTTGACGGTGCAATATTAATAACCGTTTTTTGACCACGTGCGCGGGTACAAATGGCAAACCACTGTTGCAAGCGCTTCGCAAGGGCATAGTTAGGGCCTTGTTCAATCACCATACAATCCGAAATACCATATTTTTGGCCGTTATCTGATTCAATCAACTGTTCGATATTCGATTTAAAAAAATGACTTAACGAGATGTTATGAATCGATTTAGTCAGTAATTTCTCAACAAGTGGACGCTGTTTAATTTTCTGCTGGATCGACGCTACAACCGATTCTGGAATGGCATAAATATCGGTTGGCGTTAGCATAAACATGATGCTGCTATCGGCTTTTTGACGGCTAACTTGTTCCATAATGCTGATCATGGCAATAGAAACACGAACATGTTTTTCACCATCCAGATATGCAATCCCAGCCAGATCTAAACGTTGCTCAAATGTATTTAACCAGTTTGCAATTTCTGGTGTTTGAGTCAGAAGATTTGCGCCCAGCTGTTTTTCACCATTTTGCAAAGTGATTTGCGGTGCAATCAGTGTGGCATTGCCTTGTTGAATGGTATTTGTAATTTTTTGCCAGATTTTTGGATTCGGTAAGTCAATCGCAACAATATTCGCACGCCATTTGGCTAACCAGCTTAAAGGCCCAGCTTCAGACGCTGCCCCGAAGAGCACCATGGTACGAGAGGACAAATCAAACCATTCTGGATGAGCCTGCAAAAGACGTAATGCTTTGGCATGAGTGGGTTCGATGATCTGTTGCTGTTCCCAGCGATCAATCTGCTTAAGTAAGGCTTCACCTTGCAGTTTTTGTCCTTTAAACGGAATATACCACGGCTCAATCGTCGGGCTGCCTGTACCTTTCAGCACAAAGTTTTCAAAAGGCTGTTCTTTAACATCAGCCATGGCTTGTTCTAAAGACGTTTGCTGTCCAGCACGATAAAAGTGAAATGACTTTTTAGCTGTATCTAAGCCTTGCTGAGCAATGAGAAGAGGATTCTGTACAGAACGAATGCCTGTTTTCACCAGCTCTTGAAAATAAACTGGATATTTCTTTCTCCAGTTTTTTTCAGCAGTTAATTGAGTGGCGTAAGGAGAATCGACACTTTTTAGTGCTGCGTATAAGATTTTCTTTGCGGTATCTGTCGTACTGGGCTTGTTTCTGCCGGGCTGAATTGGAAAATGTATTCCATCCATATTTGACTGTGATCTATTACTCAATGCGCTGCTCCAATCTACTGAATGCTAAAATTCAAAAAAGTAGAGGGACTCTTTGTCTCATCCATATTTATGTTTCCAGCATAAGTCTAAATGATGAAATTAAAAATAGCGGAAATAGGGCAATTCATCACGATTTTGGGGTAGGGTAAATCACATCAAAAAGACCAGATTGTTATCTAAAAAATATTAATTACAGTGGTTTAGGAGAGAATTTGGTTTTTATTCTATTTGGTTTGGATAGGTAAAATATTACTTTGGAGGTGTTACCGTAACTTGTAAGCACTGATTAGCAATGAAGATATGAGGGGGAAATCAGGTTGATCTCATATCATCTGCTTGCAAAGACTGTTCATATGTTTAATAAATAAAAATACAGTTCATGATTTGAATATAGCGCTTTGTAATTTAGAGAAAACGTGAATAGAAAAAAACTCAACCACGATGGAAAATTTGTCAATTTTATAGTTTCGTACTTTTGTGTAGCTTTAATTTAACAAATAGATGCTAGGTCAGGAGAGACCATCATGCGTACAGAAAAGCACACGATTAATAGACGCTCATTTCTCGGATTATCTGCGGGTAACTTTCTGGAATGGCTTGATTTTACGTTATATGGATATTTCGCTCTCGCGATCGCACATAATTTTTTTCCTGCTGAAAATGAAATTTTATCGACTTTAGCTGCGATTACCACTTTTGCAGTGGGCTTTTTGGTCAGACCACTCGGCGCTTATTTCATTGGACGTTATGCAGATCGTAAAGGTCGTAAATCAGCAATGATTTTAACCGTCATGTTGATGGGGGTAGGTACACTTTTAATTGCAGTGGCTCCGCCTTATTCGCAAAGTGGATATCTTGGTACAGCCATGGTGGTGTTGGGAAGATTGGTTGCTGGACTTGCTGCATCAGGAGAATTTGGCGCTGCTGTTTCTTTAGTAATGGAAAGTTGTCCTAAACAGCGTAGAGGATATTATGGTGCATTATTTAATAGTTCAACTTATCTTGCGCTTGCAACGGGTTCTGGTATCGCATTATCTATTTATGGCATTTTGGGGCAAGCAGCCACTTTAGACTGGGGCTGGAGAATTGGTTTCTTCATTGGCCTTGCAGTTATACCTTTAGGCTTATACTTACGTCGCTATATGGAGGAAAGTGAGGTACTGGTTCAAGATCAGGCCAATAAAGTCGTGCCTAAATTAACATTCGGTCAGATTTTTCAAAGAGTGATGTTGGTCGCTTCGCTTTCTGGTTTTGGTTCCGCTGTGGTTTATCTGGTGATTATCTTTATGCCATCTTTTGCTAAGCAAGGGATGGGGATTGAACCTGTTATTGGTACCGCAAGTTCAACATTGGCGACACTGTTCATCATTATATTTTCAATCATCGGCGGCATTTGGTCAGATAAATCAAACAGAATGGTAGTGATGTATACCGGTGTCATTCTCTGTGCGTTTATCGGTATTCCGCTTTATGAATATTTATTGGCAGTACCTTCTGCAAGTCGCTTGTTCTTGTTCCAGCTTGTGTGTGCCAGCGGCTTAGGCCTGATGATCGGTGGCTATTTCCCATTTATTTCAGATTATTTCCCAGCCAGACAACGTGCTTTGGGAATAGGACTTGGTTATAACGTGGGTGTTACTTTATTTGGAGCTTTATCCCCGATTGTATCAACCTATGCATTGAGTAAAGGCAATTTACAGGCGCCTGTGATTTATCTCTCGGTTGCAGCGATTATTTCAATTACCTCGCTTTTACTCTGTCATCGAGGCGTCAAATTACGTGCATCACAACTGGTTGTTTGAGTTGTTGATATGAATATTAAGCTTATCTAGCGCATTTGAAATAAAGGATTAAATTTTAATTGAGTGTTGCTTAATAATTTGGCTTAAATTGTTGTGAATATTTTATTCAAACCTACTTTTTAAAAGTAGGTTTTTTATTTGTATAAGTTTTCCTAAAAATATTTGAGTAGAAAAATATTCAACTGCGATGGAAAAGATATCAATTTAAAAAAATAAAGAGTTTGTGTAATTTAAAGGAATAGAAAAATGTTGGTTCATGGAGTGAAATATAATGTTTAGATCTATTTTATGTTTAAGTATATGCACATTACCAGTAGCAGCTTTTGCAGATATTAGCGTTGGTGATGAAAACTCTCCCTTTAAAGTATATGGGGTACTGGATTACGGGATAAATTATTCTCATTCAGATGTACAGGACTCACATGAGTTTCAAAGTGGGATGGATTATGCAAGCCGCTTAGGATTAAAACTGAATCTTAAATTAAATGACGACCTGTCTATTATTGGAAATGCAGAGTCAATGATCGATTTACGCAAAATGGAATTTGTGCGGAAGACGACTTTTGCTCGTGCAGAGTACTTAGGTTTGCAGTCCAAACAGTATGGAACGCTGGTGTATGGACGAGTTATGCCTGCTGTTGCTGGTGCATTAGAAGAGTTATTTGCCGCTCCTTTTACCCCGACAGCGATTGCGATTCAGGCTTACGACCTTGGCGCTGGTGCCCCTAATTATGATTTCAGAACCAGTCGGGCAGTCAGTTATACCACCCCAACATTTAAAAATACTTCGTTGACCATGCTCTATTCTCCAAACCAGATGGTTGGAGAGGGTTCTTATGTAACGGATGCGAAAAACTATGGCATTTTGGCGATTTATGATGATGGGGTAAATCGAGTAAGTGGATCCTATAATGAACTGATTAGCAACTTTTCAGTAAATTATAAAGGAGAGATTTTAAGCGATGTTAAAACCAAGGATTATCGTGCGCTTGTTCTAAGAAGAATGAATAAAAATTTAACTTTAATTGGTACGGCAGGATATTTTAAACCTGATAGTCCACATGCTGCTTCTGCTCAGGTTTATGGTGCAGCGATTAATTTTGAACAGCCGAAGTATAGTTTAAAAGCTTCTGTTTATCGACGTGATGTTGATCAGCAGGATCGGAGTGCGATGGTTTACTCGGCAGGTGCCAATTATCATATTAATAAACACTTGGATGCTTATATTCGTGCAGCCTATGTCGATAATAATGAAAATTCATTTTATACAATCAATGATATTGCATTAAGTGGTGCTGGAGATGATCCTTCAACTTATGGGGTGGGTTTAAAGTTTTCCTTCTAGTTTTTAAATATGTCGTGAAATCAATTTAATTTCTTAAATTAACTCTATTTCACAAATCCATTTTTTTAAGGAGCAAAAAATGAATATTGAACCAATATTTTATCCACCATCTAAAAGTGAAATCCAGAATAGATTAATACGCGTTCAGGAACAGATGCAGAAGGAAGGTCTTGATCATTATGTATCCTTTTGTCCAGATAATATTTTTTATTTAACCAATTTTGCAAATGCAGTACATGAGCGGCCTTTTGTCTTGGTGATTCCTCAAAAGGGTGTACCAAAGTTTATTGTCCCTCAACTGGAAATTCCGCATGTTCAAACTCGTGCTGTGAGTGAGATTGAACTTATTCCATATTTTGAATTTCCAGCGCCAGCAGGTCGGGCATGGAGTGATCGATTTAAAGAACTATTTGAGAGCAATCCGCGTATTGGTGTTGAATCAATTTGTCCCTTACAGATTTATTCTGAAATTCCTGGCGAGCGTATCCGTACTGATATCATTGATGATCTACGTATGATCAAATCGGATTATGAAAAAGGACGTCTGGCTTATGCATGTCTGTTAGCAACAGAAGGACATAATCTATTACTGTCATCTGCGTATCCGGGTATGAACTTGATGGAAATGATTGGTCAGGTGAGAGAGCTTATTTTTACTCGGTTGCTGACCGATAGTAGAGAACTTAATCCGTTCGCTACCAGAATTTCGGCAGTATTTCAGCCGCCAAGTGTGTCTCATGATCCGCATAACTTTACCAATATTGATATGAGAATGGAGCCGGGCGGCCCACATGTATCGATTGTAAATGCCGTGATGAACGGTTACGGCGCTGAAGTTGAAAGAACCTTTTTTCTGGGTAAAGTGCCAGAAAATGCGAAAAAACCGTTTGAGATTATGCTGGAAGGTCGTCGTATTGCATTCGAAATGGCAAAACCCGGTCAATTAATGAGTGAGGTTGATCGAACAGTGAATGACTATTTCCGAAAAGCTGGAATGGGGGATTATCTGCTACATCGTACCGGACATGGTATGGGCGTTACTGGGCATGAGGCGCCATTCTTTGCCGAAGGTTATGATCGTCCGATTCAGGAAGGAATGTGTTTTACCATTGAACCAGGACTTTATATTGAAGGTGTGGGCGGTTTTCGCCATTCCGATACGGTCTTGATCGGCCCTGAGGGTCCTGTGATGTTGACCGATGGGCCAATTGAAATGGCCGAGTTGACCTTTCCGATCTAAGTTTAAATAAGTCAATAAAGGCCTATCTTGATTTTAGCTAGGCCTTTAATTTTGAGTCTGTTTAAATGACTTTATCTGGATTCATAACAAATCAGATCACGTAATTTTCTAACATTGCTGTTGAGCGGAATTCGACTATTCCAGATGATGATTTGAGGCTTGATGGTGAAACTTAATTCACGATTTAAGATATGAAGATTATTATTTTTATGAAGCAGCCTCGCGAGATTGCTGGACGTGACGGTGATTGAAGGATATTTCTCCATGATATTTAGAATCAGATGCGGTGGGTTATCTACTTCAATTAGATTTTTAGGCTGTTTTAGTCCTCTGGCCACCAGATTCGCGTCGAAACATTGACGCACAGGGCAGCTTGGAGCGGTCAGACACCATGGGTAATCTAACAAATCTTTTAAATCTTTATGTTCGGCAGGAATGTTTAGATGATGACTGGCAATCAATATCAATTGATGTTCATGTAATAAAATTGCACGTAAATCATGTTCGAGGTCATCGACTTCGGCCCGACAAATCGCCAAATCAATTTCACCTGCCCGTAAATAAGAGAGTAAAGATGTTTTATCGCCAGCTTTAATACTGATTTCTGTTTCAGGAGAAAGCTGTTTAAAACGTACAATTGCATTGGCAAGTGCATTTTCCAATGAAGGTGCATGTATACCGATTGAGATTTTACTGGCACGTGCACCTCTGAGTGAGGCAATTCTGTCGTGACCTTCGCGAAGTTGTGCTTCTATTTTTAAATAGGAGTCGATCAGGATTAAACATTCGGGCAGGGCAACCAGTTGCCCAACTTCTCTTCTAAAGAGTTGTTCACCATAGTTGGCTTCAATTTCTGCAAGAGCTTTGGAAACGGCAGATGTGGTCATATGCATCATCTGCGCGACTTTGGTCAGAGATTTATGCTGCTCTAACAAGGAAAGAATTTTTAGGTTCTTAAACTTCACCCTAGAACTAAAAAACGAATCTAAATCATCCATGATATGCTGTTTTAAAAATATATCTAACTCGATTCTATAATCTTTCCGTGAGTGAATACTAATCTTATTTTCATGTGATGATGCATTCACTTTTACGCTGTAAATCCGCTAGGATTATTTTTAAGATTTCTTGGCAAGCGTGCACGATCTCTATTTGATTCATCAAGAGAATAACCCTTAAGATTCAGCCAAAAAATCGAACTGTTAATGTTTTAAGCAGCCCCAGAAAAAGCTCCAGTAAGCTGAGGAAAAAATGAATCGAAAGTACGTCTCATTTTTCCCAACAAACTCAAATTTCACACAGCAAATGAATATCTTCTGGCTCGAGTTGCCATAACTGCTGATCGGGTTTGTCCAATACTTGAGCGCCATGTTTCATATAAAAATCAACAGTTCGCTTGCTGGGTGTGGCAGAAATATAAAGATATTTTGCACCTAGCTTTATTGCAGATATTTTCGCTGCCTGCATGAGTTGTGCACCAATGCCTTGACCTTGCTGATCGGAATCGACATAAAAATAGTGCAAAAGTTTGGCATCTGGATAATCCTGAATGATCTGATTGGATACCACGGAAATGCCGACCATTTTTCCTTGACCGTTAAAGGCCCCGATGAATTCTGCCTGTTGGTGGTAGAGCTGTTTTAATTTAGGCGGATCATTTTGCAGATGATAAGCATCCCAATGCTGAACATCATAAAAACAGTCAACGAGTTGTAAACACTGTTGATTGACATAATTTTGGGTAATCAATTCACGTCGATGAATGTGTTGCCAGATCAAGTCAATTTCTGAATATTGAAGTGGTCTTAAAATAATATTGATGCTGTTTTCCTTCTCTTTGTATTTGTTTATATTTTAACGGCTAAGACAGGTTTTAAACAGTTTATTTACATTAGAGACAATCTGTTAATCAAATCAGCTATACCTCATGTATAGATCGAATTATGCTGTCTGTAGTCATTAAAATAACAAGGAAAATTCCTGATGTCTTTACGGTTGTTATTCTCCCTGACTGGAAGCAGTCTTATTTTGATATTTACAGGTTGTACGCCATCTTCTCAATATTCGATTAGCGATAGTTTTGGTCCACAGCCCGTTTTACCAGAACCGCAGTCGAGATTGATTCCGACTGTTAATATTGCACCCGCTAAAGGCTGGCCAAAGGGCAAGATGCCTACTACTGTTGAAGGTCTGAAAGTTCAGGCATTTGCCAGTGGACTAGATCATCCGAGATGGTTGTATGTATTGCCGAATGGTGATGTGCTGGTTGCTGAAACAGATGCACCGCCAAAACCAGAGGATAGCAAGGGCATTCGCGGCAAGATCATGAAAATGGTAATGAATCGTGCAGGCTCCTCATTGCCAAGTGCCAATCGGATTCGCTTATTACGAGATAGCAATGGCGATGGCATTGCAGATCAGAATACGGTTTTTCTACAAAATTTAAATTCGCCGTTTGGTATGGCCTTGGTGGGGAACATGCTTTATGTCGCCAATACGGATTCGCTGATGCGTTATCCCTATCAGGAGGATGCAACCCAAATAACGGCGAAAGGGACTAAGGTGCTGGATTTACCCGCGGGGCCGCTCAATCATCATTGGACTAAAAATGTGATTGCCAATCCAGAAGGAACCAAACTTTATATCACGGTAGGTTCAAATAGTAATGTCGGGGAAAATGGGCTGGATCAGGAACAAGGTCGGGCACAGATTCTGGAATATGATATTGCCACTGCCAAGGTCAGACCCTATGCAATGGGACTACGTAATCCAAATGGTATGGGCTGGCAACCACAGGGTGGACAACTCTGGACGGTCGTTAATGAACGCGATGAACTCGGCAGTGATCTGGTTCCCGATTATATGACCTCTGTTAAAGACGGTGCCTTTTATGGTTGGCCGTACAGTTATTATGGTCAACATGTCGATAAACGGGTAAAACCACAAAATCCTGAGCTGGTTGCACGTGCACTAAAACCTGATTATGCCTTAGGTAACCATACTGCTTCTTTGGGCTTGGCCTTCTATGCAACAGAGCTTATGCCGCAGTATCGTGGTGGCGCATTCATTGGACAGCATGGTTCATGGAACCGTAAACCACATAGTGGTTATAAAGTGATTTTCGTGCCTTTTCGAAATGGACAGCCTTATGGTCAACCGCAAGATGTGCTCACAGGTTTCTTAAATGAGAAAGGTCAAGCTTTGGGGCGTCCAGTTGGCGTTGCAATTGATTTTTCAGGAGCGCTCTTAGTGGCTGACGATGTGGGTAATACAGTCTGGCGTGTCTCACCTGTGGCACAAACGACCTATGAAAGCCCAACGCAAAAGTATCAGCAGAAAAATTAGATATATCATCTAATTTTGCGCTATCCAAAATGTCGTTATTCATATAAAGTTTATATAAAATACATCTTCATTGTAAAACATTACAAATCTACTAAACTTTTGGTTCCATACTCAATGGGACATAACAACATGAGGATAGCGTCATGCCACAGTATTTGCGTATCGCTGATAATATTTACAGGCATTTTGAAGAGGAAAAAAAGTTTAACGTTCCACTTCAAGATTGTCTCAATTTCATTGTTAAACAGTTACGTGAAGAACTTAAAGATACCGACTTAAAATTATTGTATAACTACATCGATTTCGTGGAAGGCTTTCAGGATAAGCCGACCAAAGACCATATTAGTATTGATGTTAGTTTAGTCCCCAACTATAAGAATAAAGATGAATTTGTATTGTGGTTAGCTGGCTTTATTGAACGGATTACTGAAGGGGGCGTGAAGAGGCTTCCGCCGATTCATGAGGAAATACCAGCAGAGTTTACATTTGAACGTGATCTGAGCATTATTCTGGATAAGTTGAAAACCAGTTCTGCTGAGCAGATCAAATCGTATTTTGAAAGTGATGAATATAAGAATAATTAAATTAAAAAAATCATTGCGCTACAACGCTTTTCCATTCCATTGAATTATTTTTTAAAAAAGGCTTTTTATAGAAGCCTTTTTTTATTGTGTCTGTCATTTAAGAAAATCTTCGAAACAAAGCTTCAGTGTCGACGGTGAGAGGACTGTCATTCATTTTTTAGATTTTTATTATTTAATTGTTCTGAAAGATTAATTTAATGACCTTTAATGATATAAAGTGGGAATAGATAGACGGTTATGTATAGTTTGTGTGACACATTATGTATTTATAAAATAAAGCGTGATATAAATAGCGCACTAACGATGAACTTCTTGATGAATGTGTATATCGTAATCCCATTCTCTTCCCCAAGAGCTTGGGATTTTTTTTATTTGGACTTTTGCTTTTTAAAAAATAAGAAATACAAGATAGCAGAGGAGATGAAATTAGAATTGAAATAATGAGAGAGAGTTTTCAATGTGAATGAAAGCATCTGGAGAATTGGTCTAACAACGCATCCTCCAAACTCAAGAAAATGAACGATGTATTACTTTTTTTGCTTAAAACGATATTTGCATTTCAGACAGCGATAGTCCTGAAAAATATTCTTGTCGACCAGAACACCTGCTTTTTTGCCGAAAATATTTCCAATTACTCCACCTGTGATACCTGCACCAATTGCACCGACAAACGTTCCTACTGTACCGCCGACAATCACACCTAAAGGGCCTGCAACTGTACCAATTGCTGCGCCTATTGATGCTCCACTTGCAGCACCACCAACTGTACCCGCCGTGGTTCCTGCGGCCGTGAGTAATACGCCGCCTGTAGTTCTCAATAACTTGTCATGATTACGTGTTTCAATTTCTGTAGAACCACATTTGGGGCATAGTATAGGTTTATCCATAAAACTATCCTGTTTTCTCTATTGATGACTTTGACGTTGCCAAATCAGAAGGGGGGAAATAACTTGCTCACTTTGGAAAAAGTATATGTCTATCTTACGCGATCAGTTGTATACATAACGCATTATGGTTGATTCTAGCGGATACATGAAATAAGTATTTATAGTTCATGTAAATACTTTTACTCTCACCCAGCGCTCTAAGAACTGGAACTTTTAAGCGTATTGTTGCCCCAGATAAATGAGTATCGCTTCTGCAAGAATAAGGCTGGGAATGGTTGCCTTATTCTTCATTAAAAATAATATGTTGCGTGGCCTAAGCAAAACTAAGTCATCGCTACAGCTTTGGGTTCGGTCAGATGATTTAATTCATGACTGAGCGCGATCGCAAGATGTTCTGCTTTTGCATAGGCATGTTCTACGGATTGTCGATGACGATCATCCACAAATTCCTGATATTCAGAAGCAATTTCATAGATTTTATCTACTCCTAAATATTTGCTCACCGTATGCAGGTGAGGTATCAGATGACCCATCTGTTCTCTAACCCCGCCTTTTTCAAAACCAAATTCACCGCTTGAGCTAATAATCACCAATGTTTTGCCAGACAATGTCGGTTGCAAAGGAAAGTCACCGCGTGAAAGATCAAAATCAAAAGTCTTGTTCACGCGAGCGATTTGATCAAACCAGGCTTTGAGCTGAGCTGGCATGCCATAGTTGTACATGGGCGATGAAATGATGATGAGTTCAGCCGCCACAATCTCTGCAATCAATTGATCTGAAAGACCAAGTATTTGTTGTTGTTCTGCGCTTCTTTTTTGCTCTGGTGTAAATGCTGCACCCATCCATTCCTGAGTAATAAAAGGTGGTGGATTCATGCCTACATCACGATAAATATATTCATCTATAGCGAACTGTTTTTTCCAGCTTTGTATAAAGTGATGGGCAATGTTTTTGGAGATAGAGTTATGGTTTGGGTTAGGATTGTTGGCAGCGCGAATACTGGCATCGATATGTAAGATTGTACTCATTTGATCCGTCTCTGATTGATTTAATATATAGCTATTTTGGAATGAAGTAGAGCACTAGACAAACGAGTAAATCACAGCTATAGATGATTTTAAGTCATCTATTATTTTTATAGGAGCGTGGCATGCACGTTTCTTTACAGGCATTAAAAGCATTCGAGTCAGCCGCGCGCTTAGGCAGCTTTAAACTGGCAGCTGAGGAACTTTCGCTGACACCTACTGCGATTTCGCATCATGTTGCCAAGCTTGAGCATCGGTTAAGTGTTGATTTATTCCATCGCGAAGTTAGAAAAATTGTCCTCACCGAGATCGGGGAAAAATTAGCGAAGCAGATTTCGCAAGGATTTAGAACAATTGAGAATGCTGTGGAAGAGGTTAGGCTAGCGAGCAATGTGCTGAAAGTAACGACGACTTCATCTTTAGCGGCTTTGATTTTAATCCCAGCATTGCATGAGTTTTCTTTGATCCATCCCGATATTTCTGTAGAGGTTTCAACAGGAGAGGCCTTAGACCAGCAACTCTATAATTTGCCTGTACGTTTGGGCAATATTGCGACGGTGCCTGCTTCAGAGGTTATTCGCTACGAAACATTTAATCTGTTTGGCCGACAACAGATTGATCCGCTTGCTGCTGGCGATGAACCTATTGTGATTTTTACTACAGCGTGGAAAAACAAGACATTGGCTGCACCCCCTTTAGAAAAATGGTGTGCGCTAAATGGCATAGAACCCTCAAAATTTATCGTGAAAACTTTTGATCAGGAACTGTTTGGCATTCAGGAAGCACTGGCTGGCAATGGATTTGTATTTGCCTCTACCACGTTAATGAGTCGATTACTAAAAATGCAACAGATCCAGCAATGTCAGACTCAGTCGATTCAGTCAGAACTGTGTTATTACATTCCAGATAAAGACAAGCTCAGCAATCGTAAGACACACGATTTAATTGAATGGCTGGAGCGAAAATTAAATGAATGATTTCGGTTCAAACCCAATATTTCATGATTACTCATGAATGACTGCGTTTGAACCAGTCACCGTGTTGATTTAAGGTAAGAACGTTTCTTGCAAATAGCTCCACAACATTTTGCCATCAATTTCTTCAATCAATGCACAAGAGCGGCGGATCAGAATGCCAGACGCTTTGGTATGTTTTTCTGTATAAGTGAGAACAATGGCATCTGGTTTTTGCATTAAAATCTGCTCATCATAGATTTCAATCTGGATATCAGGCATTTTTCCCTGATTATTCGCAAATAAACCTTTAACTTCTTCTAATGAAATACGTTTGCCTGCTGCACCGACCATTTCAAAGTGATCGGCAAAATAGTCAATCAGTAGGGGAAGGTCTTGTTCTGAGTGTTTTCCGCTAAAAATCTTCTCGATCAGGACGTGCATGCTATGGATGCTTTCGATTGCCTGTTCTTTGATAAGAGCCATGTTCATTTCCATTGAAAATTGATTATCTCGCTTTATTTTAAAACAAAAATAAATGTAAAATTCAATATCATTTTAAAATAAATTTGAATTTCCTTTGTTGAGGTCGACTCAAGTTTAACCTTGTTTCTGAAATAAGAACTAATTTATCAATTGCTTAGTGTTATTAAAACCATTTTTTAATCTTTACTCCACAGTAAAATGATAAATATTGCGTGCTGAATTGGTAAAAAAGGTATAACTTTATACCCAAAATATTATGGAAAATTCCATGTAAAAATAATAATTATAGAAGGAGGAAATTTACCTTATTGAAGGTCTGCCAGAAAAGGAGATGAGTTCTGGTCAACGGAGCCTTCAATAAGAAGACGCATAAAAATACATTGACAAGGAAGCAAGATGGATACGCATTCAACAGAGCCAACACGTGCTCACTCAAATATATATGCATGGTATGTGGTATTACTCTGCATGTTGGCCTACATATTTTCATTTATCGACCGGCAAATACTCGCGCTGATGATTGAGCCAATCAAAGCCGATCTTGGTCTTTCCGATACACAGTTCAGTTTATTACATGGTTTGGCCTTTTCATTGTTTTATGCCTTTATGGGCTTGCCGCTGGCTTATCTAGCAGACCGTTTTTCACGTCCAAAAATCATTGCTATCGGGGTGGTGTTCTGGAGTATTGCAACGGCATTTTGTGGTCTAAGTAAAAACTTTATTCAACTGTTTTTGAGTCGTATGGGTGTGGGTGTGGGCGAAGCTGCTTTGTCACCTGCGGCTTATTCGATGTTTAGCGATATGTTTAGTAAAGACAAGCTGGGCCGTGCGGTGGCGGTGTATTCGATAGGTTCCTTCGTTGGTGGCGGTATTGCTTTTCTGGTGGGTGGTTATGTGATTGGTTTACTGAAAAATATGGATACCATCATGGTTCCAGTTTTTGGTGCACTCAAGGCATGGCAAGCTGCATTTATTATTGTCGGTCTACCTGGGGTATTTATCGGTTTACTGGTTTTATTGACGGTAAGAGAGCCGCAGCGTAAAGGCCAACGTTTAAATGCACAGGGGCAGGTTGAAAAGACCAGCATGAAAGATGCGTTTAAGTTTATCAAAAAGCATGGCCGTACTTTTAAATGTCATTATTTAGGCTTTACCTTCTACGCAATGGCTTTGTATTGCCTGATCAGCTGGTCGCCCGCATTTTATATGCGTAAGTTTGGTTTAACCCCGACTGAAGCGGGTTATATGCTGGGCAGTGTGTTATTGGTGGCTAATATTCTAGGCGTATTCTGTGCGGGTTGGTTGAATGACTGGTTTATTCAGAAGGGTCGTAAGGATGCCCCAATGATTACGGGCGTGATTGGTATTGTCGGTTTAATTATCCCGATGATGGTGTTTACGCAAGTGAATGAGTTGTGGTTGTCGGTGGTGTTTCTGGTGCCTGCGATGTTCTTTGCTTCCTTCCCGATGCCGATCTCAACCACCGCCATGCAAATGCTGGCGCCGAATCAATTACGTGCACAAATTTCAGCAGTTTTCTTGTTGATTAGTAATCTGGTTGCGGTCGGGATTGGCACCACATTGGTGGCATTGATTACCGATAAAATCTTTGAAAATCCATTGATGGTTGGAATGTCACTGTCAATTGTCGGGACGATCTCTTGTGTACTAGCCTTCATTCTATTGAAAAAAGGCTGTCAGGCATTTAGCGACAGTATGCAACAGGAACATGCTTCTTGATCTGATCAAAGTGCAAGTGTTAAGAGCCCATTCTTTTGCAATGGGCTTTGTGCTTTGCCCGTGACATTCATAACAAGGGAGTGAAGTGATGCAAGCGACGTTTAAACTGGATCCTTTGCATTATCTGGATGAATTTTTATTATTTCAGTCCAATGATTACCAGACCATTAAAGATCAAATCAGTCATTACCTATGTCCGCATCGTTTTGATGTTGAGACACAAGAGCCGCTTAACACGCGCTTAAATGGTTTTAGTTTTGGGAATGGGGCGCTGTATGATCTGAAATATAGTGCACCCGTGGTGATCTGTATTGATGACAGTTCGAGTTTTTACCTGTTCAGGATTACGCAGGAAGGGCAATGTCAGGTCGGGGCAGCAAACCAGCAACTGCTACAATCCGTAGGTATTATGTCGGTCACTCATCCGCATACCCGACAGCAGATTGTCACCAATCAGCATTGCCGTAATATTATTTTGAAATTGTCCAAACAGGAGATCGAAACCCAGCTGTTTAAAATGCTGGGCCATACCAGTCAGGCACCAGTCTGGTTTGATAGCGGTTTATCTTGTACTGCGGAAGGGATCAGTTCAATTGTAGAAACGCTGAATTATCTCTGTCATGCTTATTACAATATTCAGAACTGGAGCTTTATTTCAGCCAGTTTTACTCAATACCTGATTGAGCTGATTTTGCTTAAAATCCCCAATAATTATAGTGAGCAGTTGAATGCACAGCGTCAGCAGCTTGTGCCAGGCTATATCAAAAAAGCGCAGCAGTATATTCAGGACAATCTGCATCAAGCGATTTCGCTAGCAACGTTGAGTCAATATTGTGAGGTATCGATCCGAAGTCTACAAAAGGGCTTTAGCCAATATCTACAGCAGACACCCGTCGAATATATCCGTGAGCAACGTCTGGAACGGGTACATTCCGCTTTACAGCAAGCCGTGGAACATCAAACTGTGACCGATATTTTACTGGATCATGGCATTCAAAGTTTTGGGCATTTCTCTACCTTGTATAAAAAGCGCTTCGGCTGTCTGCCTTCACACACCTTAAAAACGAATCCTGTGCAACTGGGTGAAACACTGTCGTAAATGGAATAATCACTGCGCATTTGGATAAGCCCGTTTACGTTGACCATTCTATGCTGAATAACAAATCAAGTAGCAGGAACGCACATGAAAATTACAGTACTCGGCGGTGGACACGGATGTTATGCAGCAGCGGCGGAAATGGCAGAAAAAGGCCATGATGTGAAATTATGGCGCCGTGACCGCGACGCATTGCAACAGTTGGCGGCAACAGGCGAACTCAAGATTAAAGATTATCAAGGAGATCGTAGCGTCACAGTCGGTTTTGAACAGAGTCAGATTAATCTGACCGATGATTTACAACATGCCATTCAGCATGCCGAGCTGATTATTATTCCTTTACCCGCAACCACACATCTGGATTTGGCTCAGCAGGCTGCACCTTTCTTTCAAGCGGGCCAAGTGGTGTATTTACCGCCTGCAACCTTTGGTACTTTTATTTTTGCCAAAGCCATGCGCGAGGCAGGTAACACAGCACAAGTGGCTTTTGCCGAAACAGGAACCTTACCGTATTTGGTACGTAAGCACGGGGTGAATCAGATCGTGGTGAGTGGCTATGCAACCCGTTTACCAACGGGGGTATTGCCAAGCAATTTGTCCCAGCATGCATTCCAAATTTTAAAACAGGCGTATCCAAGTGTTGAGCCAATTGAAGACAGCTTGAGTGGTGCATTAATGAATGCTGGCCCGATTATTCATCCACCGTTGATTTTGATGAACGCGGGGCCACTGGAACATTTTGAGGCTTGGGATATTCATAATGAAGGCACACAACCGTCGATTCGCCGTGTCACCAATCAGCTTGACGCAGAGCGTATGCATGTACGTGAAGCTTTGGGTTATTCTGCACCGCATTTTCCGCTGGCAGACCACTACAATAAAGATGGAGAAGGCGATGAATGGATGTATGGCCGTGGGGCACATGGCAAATTAACAGATAGTGGTGACTGGCGTGAGGACATCAACTTACAGACACATCGTTATATGCTGGAAGATACGCGTCTGGGGCTATCCTTTCTGGTATCAGTGGGACGTTGGGCTGGTGTCGCTACCCCAGTGGCAGAAGGACTACTGAATATTGCTTCTGCGGTGACAGGCAAGGATTTGTATCAGGACGGACGGACGTTTGAGAATCTGGGGCTGGCAGATAAAAGCAAAGCTGAGTTGCAAGCGACTTTGCAGCAAGGAGTCTAGGATGAACCCAATTCAACAGGTTGCCGTACTCGGCGCTGGGCGAATGGGCAAAGCCATTGCAATTGCCTTTGCCTATGCGGGATTAAACGTGGCTTTAATCGATGCTCGACAACGCACGGAGGCTGAGTTTGAGCAATATCAGGCTCAGATCCATACCGACTTAAAACAAGAATTGCAGTTGCTGGAAAGTATCCAGTTTATTCAATCTGAACAAACCGTATTTATTCTGGATCAGATTAAAATTTTAACTCGCGAGGCTTCAATATCGGTCTTAGCGCACTGTGATCTGGTGATGGAAGGTGTACCCGAGGTCAGGCAAGCCAAAGAAGATATTTTTACTTGGCTGGATCAATATATTACGCCGACTTGTATTGTTGCATCGACGACGTCAACCTTTCTGGTCACGGATATTGCGCACATGATTTCTTATCCAGAACGGGTGGTGAATGCGCATTGGCTCAATCCTGCCTATCTGATTCCGCTGGTTGAGTTAAGTCGTTCTGAGCAAACTTCAGATGAGGCGGTAAATACCTTGAAAAGCTTCTTGCAGGCAATTGGCAAAGTGCCTGTGGTCTGTAATGCTCGAGCAGGTTATATCGTGCCGCGGATTCAGGCGCTAGCAATGAATGAAGCGGCGCGAATGGTGGAAGAAGGTGTGGCTTCGGCAGAAGATATTGATATTGCCATTCGGACTGGTTTTGGCTTGCGCTTTTCTGTATTGGGCTTGCTGGAATTTATTGACTGGGGAGGTGGCGATATTCTGTATTATGCTTCACAATATTTACAGCAAGAACTTGGGGAGCGTTATCGAACGCCTGAGATTATTGCCGAGAATATGCGACAGCAACGTAATGGCTTGAGAGAAAAGCAGGGTTTTTATAATTATCAGCAAGTTGATATTGCAGCTTATAAACAGCAAGTACTGCATACTTTTTCAGACCGAATCGCCGCAAATCAGCTCAAACCGCCGTTTAATATTTTCAATCAGCAATAGATTTGATTGAAACCTAAGCCCATCTCTGAATAGACATGGGCTTTTTGCTATTTTAGCTGGATGGCATCAAATCAAACAGTTTTTTCAATTGACCATTCAGCTGATGCAGTTCAGCATCATCAAAAGCATTCAGAATCCCAGATAAGGTCACCTGACTGATCTGATTAATTTGTTCGACCAGCTCTTTACCTTTGTCGGTTAGTTTGACCATTGAGATGCGTTCATCTGCTTCTGATGAAAAAACTTGCACAATATCATCTTCAACCAGACGATAAATAGCTTTGGTTGCCGTCGTCAGTTTGAGTGTAGAAAGGTTGGCAATCTCGGTAATGCTCGCTTGTTGCAGGGCATTGGTACTTAAAATAATTTTACGACGTGTATTATCGATTCCTAATTTTTTTATTGATTTTTCAATAAGCTGTGTGTATTTACCATTCACCTGCGAGATCCAGAAAAAAGGATAGCTTTGTAAGCTGCTCGGTTCATTGTTAGGTAGAAATTGTTCTAAATGAGTAAGCATAGCCAAGTCGTAACTTTATAAAAATGGACGATGATCATTATACAAAAATTAGAAACATTTTCTTTGTTCTTCATCATGAAAAATACTTGACAATTACATTACTTTTTCCGATATTTGTATTAATTATAAAAATACATGGAAAAGTGAATGAATATTGTTGTACAAGAGGTACACAAAGGTACAGGTGCACTGAAGGTCATGGTGAAAGATTCCATTGATATTCAAGGCATGAAAACGATGGCGGGCAGTAAAGCCTTGATGCAGAGTCAAGCCGCAACTGCCAATGCCGAAGTCGTCGAGCGTATTTTGGCAGCAGATTGTCAAATTACGGCGAAAACCAATTTGCATGAACTGGCTTTCGGGATCACAGGGATTAACCATACCTTTGGTACGGCGATTAACCCGAAATATCCTGAATTGATTCCAGGTGGATCATCTAGCGGTTCTGCGGCGGCAGTTGCAGCTGGTCTGGCAGATTTCACATTAGGCACGGATACAGGCGGTTCGATTCGTATGCCTGCGGCATGTTGTGGAGTGTTTGGGTTAAAACCAACCTTTGGGCGAGTTAGCCGTCAAGGTGTCCATCCAGCAAGCAGTTCACTGGATTGTGTTGGTCCTTTTGCAAATTCAGTCGAAATGATTGAAAGCGCTATGCAAATCATTGATCCAACGTTCCATGCACAGGCTGAATTAGCACAGGCACCGAAACTAGCGTGGCTCAATGTCGCTGCTGATTCAGTCGTCATTGAGACGATCCAGCAATATCTGAACCAAGCCAATCTGACAGCATCAGCTGTGACGCTGGAAGGCTTTGAAGCCGCCTTCGATGCGGGCATGCAGATCATTAATTATGAAAATTGGCAGGCTTACGGTGAGTTGACTCAAACAGGCTTACTGGGTGCTGACGTCAATGGACGTTTATTGAAAGCAGCCCAAACCACATTGGCCCAAGTCAAACAGGCAGAACAGGTTAAAGCAAATTTTACCGCTGAGATTGATGCTTTGCTGACCCAATACGATGCCTTGATTTTACCGACTTTGCCGCAGCTGCCACCTAAGGTTGCTGATGCTGAAAATACCGTGGCTTTTTTAAATCTTACTGGTCTGGTTCGACCATTTAATCTTTCTGGGCATCCTGCGATTTCAGTACCACTGGAAACTGAACAAGGTCTACCCGTGGGTTTGCAAATTGTGGCGAAACGGAATGCGGATGAATATTTGTGTGCGATTGCGAAATATATCGTGAAAGCTGCGCAATAAATGACAAGGAATTAGGGAATGAATCATTTAGCGACAAAGGAATTTGTAATGGACAGCAATACAACGCAATTAGATGCCTTATGTCAGGAAATTCGTGAACGTGCCTGCACAGGGGAGTTCGATAATCAGGCCTATGTCAGTCAGGACATCATCGACAAACTAAAACAGATTGGTGTTTACCGTGCTTTGGTTCCAAAACGTTTTGGCGGCAATGAATGGTCTCCAAAACAGTTTTGTGAATTGATCGAACAATTGTCTAAGGCCGATGGCTCAGTCGGTTGGGTCGCGAGTTTTGGTATGAGTCCTGCCTATTTGGGCAGTTTGCCAGAAGCAACGCTTGAGCAGTTGTATAAAGATAGCCCTGATATTGTGTTTGCAGGTGGCATTTTCCCTCCACAACCCGCTGAAATTACCGATGCAGGTGTGGTGGTGAGTGGGCGCTGGAAATTTTCCAGTGGCTGTATGGGCGCAGATATTGTCGGTGTTGGCATTTCTCCACAAAAGGACAACGAAGCCCAAGGTCTACCGCGTATGGCGGTGATGCCAGCCAATAAAGCTCAAATCGATATGACGTGGGACACGGTCGGTCTGAAAGGTACAGGCAGCCATGATTTGGTGGTGAAAGATGTGTTGGTGGCGAAGGAGTGGACTTTTGTCCGTGGTGAACCTTCAAAACTCCCAGAGCCATTTTTTAAATATCCATCTTTATCTTTAGCCACTCAGGTCTTAACCGTGGTGGGGATCGGCGTTGCAGCCGCAGCGCTCGAAGAATTTCAAAAACTGGCACCCGGTAAATCTTCGATTACTGGTGGGGCCGAAATTGCCAATCGTCCAGTGACTCAATATGAGTTTGCCCAAGCTGAAGCTGAGTTTAAGGCTGCACGCGTCTGGTTCTATGACACCATGCAAATCGTCTGGAATGAAGTGTTGGCAGGACGTACCCCAAGCGCAGAACAGATCAGTGATATGCGTTTGTCCTGCACCCATGTGGCTCGTGTTTGTGCCCGTGTAACGCGCAAAATCCAGATGCTGGCAGGCATGACCGCGATTTATACCCATAACCCATTTAGCCGCTTTGTGAATGATACCAATGTGGTGACCCAGCATGCCTTTATGGGCGATGCCACTTTACAGAATGCAGGTTTGGTCAGCTTTGGCATGAAACCAGCACCGGGTTATTTATAAGTCTGTTTGGATTAAAGATTGTAATGGCAAGGATGAATGACATGAATGCGCAAGTGGATTTAACGGCGATATTACAACGTCTACAACAGCTTGAAGCCCAAAATGCGATCCGTAACTGCATTAACCGTTATATGGAAATTTGTGATGCCTTGAATGCTGATACCAACCTGAATGAATTGATGGATTTATTTGATCAGGACAGCATCTGGGAAGGCATAGGCGAAAAATATGCGCAGTCTTTTGGTCGTTACGCTTCATGGCAAGCCATTTATGACATGTTCAAAAGCTACACCCAAAAGCAGTCGCATTTTGTCATGAATGCGCATTTTGTTAGCTCAGAGCAAATGTATATCGAAGCAGATCAGGCCAATGCCAGTTGGTTGATGTTGCAAACCTCAACCTTCCGTGATGGTCGTAGCCATTTAAATGCCGCCAAACTCACCGTGCAATTTAAACAGCAAAGCGATGGTCGCTGGAAGATCAAACATTTTCAGACTGAAAACATTTTTAGTCGCCCTGTATCTCACTGGGATAGTACAGCCACATTGCCAGTACCGTCTCAGTAACTAATGGATAGATCGAAAAGGATAGTTGATATGAACAGTATTATTCCAATGCATAACATTGAAATGGATTACAACGAGTTAGTTCAAAGTGATCGTGCCCACACATCTTTATATAAAGATGAACGCATCTTTGAAGAAGAGATGGAAAAGATTTATTACAGCACTTGGGTGTGGGTGGCACATGCCAGCGAGATTCCTGATGCAGGCAGTTATAAGACCATCAATATTGGCAAGCAACCTGTTGTAGCGGTGCGTGACCGTAAGAAAAAAGTGCATGTTCTGCTGAACCGTTGTCGTCATCGTGCCGCAACCGTGTGCGAACATAAAAAAGGTAAAACCAACAGTTTTGTTTGCCCATATCATGGTTGGAGCTATGCACTGGATGGTTCATTACGCGGCGTGCCTTCACCTGAAAGCTATGGCGAATGTCTGGATAAATCTGAATTTCCATTAATCAGCCTGCGTGTTGAAGAATACAACGGCATGATTTTCGCGACCTTTAAACAGGATATTGAACCTTTAGAAGATTTCCTCGGCGCTGCGAAAAAGTGGATCGATTTATTCATGAAACAAGGCGCAGGTTATCCGATCAAAGTGTTAGGTGAACACCGTTTCCGTTTTCCGGGTAACTGGAAAATCCAGCTGGAAAATACTACCGATGCTTACCACTTCCCATTGGTACACAAGTCATTCTTAAGTTCAGTCGATGAAAAAACCGAAGAACTGTTTAACTTTGAAAATCAACCGGGCTATGTCGAAGACTTAGGCAATGGTCACAGTGTGATGGTGATGATTCCTGAACTGGTTGATCTGGATGAAGAGTTGATGGAACGCCCGATTCAGGAACGTTTTGAAGACTTGGCTCAAGCCTTGCGTGATGAAGGACATGAAGAACTGGAAGTACGCCGTATTGTACGTGCGGTGGGTGGTTCTGGATTTAACCTGAACATCTTCCCGAATATTGCCTGCTCAATGGCGTTCTTCCGTGTCATGCAACCGATTTCTGTCAATGAAACTGAAATTCATCATTCCGTCATTACCATGGATGGTGGCCCACAAATTGCCAACCAGTATCGTTTACGTCTACACGAACATTTCCAAGGGCCGTTTGGCTTCGGTACACCAGATGATTCAGAAGCATGGGAGCGTGTACAACATGGTGCCAATGCCGGTAATGATTTATGGATTATGCTGAATCGCGGTCTGCCAGGTGAAGTCAAAACTGAAGATGGCTTAAAGAGCGATGTGAGTGCTGAAACTGGGATGCGTGCTGCTTATCAGCAGTGGAAAAAGTTGATGACGGCTTAAGGAGAGTGCCATGAAAACCGATTTAAATTTACTCAATGAAGTGACTGCATTTGTCTGGGCAGAAGCGGATATGCTGGATCATTCTGAGCATGATAGCTGGCTGGATCTGTGGAATGAAAAAGGTGTGTACATCATCCCGATCGATCCAAAACTGACGGATTATGAAAATAATCTGAACTATGCTTATGACGATCATCACATGCGTAAATTACGCGTTACCCGTCTGGAAAATGGCGAGGCGATTTCAGCATCTCCAAAAGCAAATACGGTACGTAGTGTGTCACGTGTTCGTATTCTTAAAGATGAAGATGGTGAAATTGTCTTACGTTGCGCACAAAACTTACGTGAGTTCCGCAAAGAAAATCTTAAACATTATACCGCTGACGTCACTTTCCATCTGGTTCGTGATGCAGAACAAGGGTTTAAGATTAACCGCAAAATTATCAATTTAGTTAACTCGACCGATACCTTGGCGGGTATCAGTTACATTCTCTAGGAGCAAAAAATGAAACAGTTTGTTTTAGTCACAGGTGCCGCTTCTGGTTTAGGGAATGTCATTGCCGAATATTTTGCAGCGCAAGGGCATCAGGTGATCCTGTCTGCCAGTACTTTAGAGAAAGCAGAGCAAGCCAAAGCACGTAGCCCACATGCAGAGAATCTATTTCCACTGAAACTGGATATTTCCGTTGAGGCTGATTTCCATGCAGCCGTGCAGTGGATTCAGCAGACATTCTCAAAACTGGATGTGTTAATCAACAATGCCACCATGACCAAAGCAACGCCTGTTTTAGAAATTAGCGCGGCGGATTTTGACATGATCACGCAAGTGAATCAGCGTGGCACATTCCAGTCTTGCCAGATCATTGGCAAATATATGGCAGCGCAAGGTTATGGTCGTATCGTCAATATGGCATCTCTGGCTGGACAAAATGGCGGTACTGCCACTGGTGCGCATTATGCAGCGACTAAAGGCGCCATTATTACCCTGACCAAAATCTTTGCCAAAGAGTTTGCAGCCCAAGGCGTTACCGTAAATGCGATTGCGCCTGGGCCAATGGAATCACCGATTGTGCACAGCGTCGTGTCTGACGAAAAAATGGCGCAATTTATTCAAAATATTCCCGTCAAGGCATTAGGCAGCATGGAATTTATTGCTGAGACCTGTGCGCTATTGGCAAGTCCAAGTGCAGCTTTTGTGACAGGGGCAACATGGGATATTAACGGTGGATTATTTATGCGTTAAGCCTTAGGCGAGATGCATATCAGGGAGAGAAATCATGACGATACTGTATAACGTGGTGGTAAAAAACCGTCATGTCGAAGGTGGGAATGTTGCAGTCATGGAATTTGAATCTGCAAATTCGACCGTATTACCCAAAATTGAAGCGGGTGCGCATATTGATGTGCACCTCCCGAATGGCATGGTGCGTCAGTACTCATTATGTCAAAACCCGAATGATGTCGGTAAGTTTAGGCTTGGGATTTTACGCGATCCAGAATCACGTGGTGGTTCAGTGTCGGCCTTTGATGATTTAAAGGATGGCATGCAGATTCAGGTCAGTGAACCGAAAAACCTGTTTCCTTTAGTGAAATCTAAACATGCTGTGTTGGTGGGTGGAGGTATCGGGATTACCCCACTGATTACGATGGCTTATCAGTTGGCACAGGAAGGTACTTCTTTTGAGCTGCATTACTGTGGCGCAAGCCCAGAGCGCTGTGCTTTTGTCGATGAAATTAAACATGGCATTTTGGCGCCTTTCACCACCTTTCATTTTAAATCTGAAGGGGCGAGTCACCGTGAGTTTTTCCAATCCGCCATTCAAGACATTGATAAAGATAGTCATATTTATACCTGTGGCCCGAATGGATTTATGGATTGGGTGATCAATTTAGCCCTGACACAGAATTTTCCCGAACAGCAAATCCATAAGGAATATTTTCAGGTTGAAGTTGAAACAGGTGGTGATGCATTTGAAGTCGTGGCGCAGCAAAGTGGCAAGATCATTATGGTCAATGCTGAAGAAACCATTTTGCAGGCGTTGGCGCGTGAAGGCATCGAGATTGAAATGTCATGTGAACAAGGTGTTTGCGGTACCTGTATGTGCGATGTGATCGAAGGTGAACCTGATCATCGCGACGTGTATTTTACCGATGAAGAAAAAGCCAGTAACGAGCAGATATTGGTGTGCTGTTCACGTTCTAAGTCAGCACGATTGGTACTGGATATTTAAGCGATTTAATCAGGATAAATTGGTATCAAATATCGGCCAGAAACAGGATAAAAGATTCAGGAGAGAATAATGAATTCACTAAAATCAATGGATGAAATAACAATAGATCCAATGCGATTCAGACGTGCTTTGGGAAATTTTGCGACAGGTGTCACTATCATGACCGCGCAAAATGAACAAGGTGAAAAGGTGGGCGTGACTGCCAATAGTTTTAATTCAGTGTCTTTAGATCCACCGCTAATTTTATGGAGTATTGATAAAAACTCATCTAGTTTCCCTGTATTTGAACAGGCTTCACATTTTGCCGTGAATATTCTATCGGGCTCGCAGATCGAGTTATCCAATAAATTTTCACGCCGTAATATCGATAAATATGAAGGCACCAGTTATCAGACTGGGGCAGGTCAGGCCCCCATTCTGGATCACTGTTCTGCGGTGTTTGAATGTGAGCGTCATAACATTATTGAAGGTGGTGATCACTGGATTATTATTGGCAAAGTGGTACGTTTCCGTGATGAAGGACGTAGTCCACTGGTTTATCATCAAGGGGCTTACTCTGGTGTGATTCCTCATCCCTTACTCCAGTTAAAAGAGACGGTAGAAGCTGAAGACATTGGTGAAATGCATCAGGGCCATTTATATAGCAATGTTTGTTATCTGATGAGCCGTGCATTCAAGTTTTATCAGACCGATTATATTCCCAAGCAACTGGTAACTGGTTTCCGCACCAGTGAAGCACGTTTATTATTGGTGCTCGGTAGTGGGACTGCGTCGAATAAGGCAGATTTGCCACGTGATATTGCCATGCCGATGCGAGAAGTGGAGCAGGCTGCATCGATTTTGCAAAAGGACGGTTTGCTGATTGAGAGCGACGGATTTTTTAAACTGACCGAAAAAGGCAAAAAAACTGCACACTATCTATTTGATATTGCAGATAGCCATCAAAATGAGGTGTTTGAAAAATACTCAGATGAGCAAAAAGATATTTTTATTACCATGTTAAGAGACTTTGCTGGTGTAGCATAAGCAGGATGAGGCTGATAAGTTGAAACGATTTATCAGCTTTCTTATATCAACTCTCTAAGCAATCAATAAAAAGAATGTGCAAGGACGTATATTTGACAGAAAAATTTAACGCGTGAATACCGTAGCAACAAGGACGTGAGCGGATGAACCAATATGTAAGTGATGCACTGTTAAGCTGGACGCATCATATTAAAAATGTATGCGGCAATTTTGAAACGGATTTTGATGGTACCCGTAATTTATTCATTGGTGAGGTGCAGTGTTTTTTATTGGGTGATACCGAGATTGCTTTTATCAAAAATAATGCCAATAAAATTGTCCGGAAAGCGGATGAGGTCGATCGGGTCAATAATCGGTTTTGTTTTTTGATTTTGCAATATTCAGGAAAAATGCTGCTGAATTATAAAGATGAAACTTTAACCTTGAATGAGGGTGATATCGTTTTACTTGATCCTGTTGAAACCATTTCGATGTTTCCACAAGGTTTGGTCAGTCAAATTTCGGTGCATCTGTCGCGGGAAAAGTTACTGAAAGAGCATATTAGTTCGGAGTATTTTGGCAAACTCATTACCCAAAATATGAGCGGTTTTTTACTCAAGAATATTCTGAAAAATATGTCGCCTGAAAATATTAAGCTTTGGTATGCAACCGAAGATGGCAATGCATTTGAAGATGCACTGATTGCTCTAATCAAGCCGACCATTAATTATAAAAATATGAATCATGCCGATAATCTTTTAGAAAAAGCCGAGCGCTATATTATTGAGAATTTAGCTAAACCTGATCTTTCTCCCAAGCTCATTGCCGCACATATTGGTGTATCGCTACGGCATCTTTATCGATTATTTGTCCAAGAAAACCTATCGATTAACAAATATATACAGCTCAAACGTTTGGAAAGAGTCAAAACAGATCTGCTGGATAAAAGAAATAAACAAAGTTCGATTACCCAGCTTGCCTTGAAATGGGGTTTTTGGGATGGCGCTCATTTTTCAAAAATCTTTAAAAAAACCTATGGCATCTCTCCGAAAGAGTTCAGGGAAACGATGTTGGCTTAAGCATTTTTGATGTCATTTTTAGACAAGTTCGAGGTCATTCCTGAACAAGCTAGACCGATGCAACTGTGTTGAAATTAAATCAATAAGGAAAGGTTTGAACGACCAAAGAAAACCAAAATCTTAGGTTGATCTTACCTGTTTCACACAGTGGAAAGTGCATTTTAACGATCCATCAAAGATCGTTCAGGGATAGACAGAAAAGGATGAAGATGATGCTTAAACAACAATTATTCAAAGATATACAAAAAATATTAGCGCTTAACCTATCCATTGCTGCGAGCTGTTGGGGCTTGACTACGCAGGCTTATGCGCATGGTGGACATGCCGAAATGGTACCGCTTTATCAAAACATGAGTGAGCAGGGCGCTAAAGTTGTTAAAGATGATTTTACCAATAGCTATACCATTACCAAAGGTTCCATGCAGGTCAGAGCCAAACCTAATTCAGATCAGGTCTTGGTGAATGGAAAACCCTTAAAGCTGAGTGTCCCGTTACTCATTAAAGATGGCAAACCCGTTATTGGGAAAGACTTTTTCAATGAAGTGTTCCAGTCGGGTTTAGATCAAACTTTTAAAATTGAAAATACCTTTCATCCGCTCAATAGCCTCAATACAGATGAAATCAAAAAGACTTTTGATGTGATTAATCGCTCAAAATATGCCTATAAAAATATGCGTTTTGCCGAGTTAAAACTGAAAGAACCTGAAAAAGCCAAAGTTTGGGATTTCTTTATCAATCATAAAGAATATAAAGATGATCGCATGGCCTCTTTTATTTTATTAAAAGGCAACCAAGCGATTGAAGGTGAAGTAAATCTGAATACACAGCAAGTCACGAAATGGAATGTCCTTAAAGATACGCATGGTATGGTGTTACTGGATAACTTCGAGACCGTACAACGTGTGATTGAAGCAAGCAAAGAATATCAGGATGCTTTACGTAAACGTGGCATCACAGATGTCAAGAAAGTGATTACCAATCCATTAACTGTCGGCTATTTTGGCGGTAAAGATGGCTTGGATAAACAGCTTAACGTTTTAAAAGTTGTGTCTTATCTCGATACGGGAGATGGCAATTATTGGGCACACCCGATTGAAAATCTGGTCGCTGTGGTGGATCTGGATAAAGAAAAAATTATTAAAATCGAAGAAGGGGCAATGATTCCTGTTCCAATGGTAGATCGTCCTTATGCCACCAAAAATACTAAACCACCTAAAATTAAGCCGCTCAATATAAGTGAGCCTGAAGGCAAGAATTTTACCATTACAGGACAAACCGTACATTGGGGAAATTGGTGTTTCCATGTCGCACTAGACTCTCGTGTTGGCCTGCAACTTTCAACTGTGACATACAAAGATAAAGGCGTAAAACGCAAGGTCATGTATGAAGGTAATCTGGGCGGTATGGTGGTTCCATATGGTGATCCAGATATGGGCTGGTACTTTAAATCGTATCTGGACTCAGGTGAGTATGGGATGGGAACACTCACATCAGCCATTCAACTGGGAACTGACGCACCAGAAAATGCAGTATTACTGGATGCGGTCATAGCAGACTATAAAGGCCAGCCACAAGTGATTCCAAATGCAATCGCCATTTTTGAGCGCTATGCAGGGCCTGAATATAAACACCAGGAAATTTTTGGTGATCAAGACGCAAGTGAAGCACGCCGTGAACTTGTGGTGCGCTGGATTAGCACAGTGGGTAATTACGATTACATGTTTGACTGGGTCTTTGCCCAAAATGGTGTAATTGGCATTAATGCAGGTGCAACGGGTATTGAAGCGGTTAAAGGTGTTAAGTCACGCACCATGCATGACAGTACCGCCAAAGAAGACACTAAATATGGCACTCTGATTGACCATAATATTGTGGGTACAACCCATCAACACATCTATAACTTCCGCTTGGATATGGATGTAGATGGGGAAAACAACAGCTTTATGCACATGGACCCTGTGGTGAAGGCCAATGACAGAGGTGGTGTGCGTACAAGCACGATGCAAATTGACAGTAAAGTGATTAGCAATGAGCAAAATGCGGCTGAAAAATTTGATCCATCTACCATTCGTTTACTCACGAATTTCAATAAGGAAAATAAATTGGGTAATCCTGTTTCTTACCAATTGATTCCATTTGCAGGTGGAACACACCCTGTGGCGAAAGGAGCCAATTTTTCCAAAGATGAATGGTTATTTAAACGTTTGAACTTTATGGATAAGCAAATTTGGGTGACGCAGTACAATCCAGATGAACGCTATCCTGAAGGCAAATATTCCAACCGTTCGACTCATGACACAGGCTTAGGTCAATTCATTAGCAACAATGACAATATTGAAAATAAAGACCTCGTGGTCTGGATGACCACAGGCACCACCCATGTGGCGCGTGCTGAAGAATGGCCGATCATGCCAACAGAGTGGGTTTATACCTTGATCAAACCGTGGAATTTCTTTGATAGTACCCCGACGTTGAATTTGGGTGAAGAAGAGCAAAATACGCAGCACGACCATCACTAAAAGTGCAGATGAGCCAGAAAGGGTAACGTGAGCTTACCCTAAGCTGAGCGTCCAGCAGTCCGCTGACAAAAAAGGAATTTTGTATGAAAACGCTACTTTCTCAAGTTATGAGAGGGACTCTCTTTGTCTCATTTTTTTCAACTGTGCATGCAAGTGAGCTAGAAATTAAACCGACTTTTGAGGCAACTTTCGGGGCTTTTAGTAGCGGTAAAAGCTATAACGGCGAAAACCTAGAGGATGAAAGAATCAATTGGCAAGAAGGCCATCTTAAATATGGCGTCAAAGGACAATATACATTTAACAACAACCAGCTCTATGCAAGTTTGAGCGGGATTAGTTCGGCAACCTTTGGAGATGGTGACGCAGGCCAAAATAGTAATGGCAAAGAACGTAAAACAGATGTGAATGAATGGATCATTGGTTTTAAAGATGGTACCAATAAAGATGAGTTAACGACCTATGATTTAAGTATTGGTCGGCAAAATATCATGATTGGTGACGGTTTTTTCATTGCGGGGGATGCATTAAACCTCGGTAAAACACCTGCGGATGGCACACTCGATCGGGGCGGCGCCTATTATCTGGCGGCACGTCGAAGCTTTGATTTTACCAGTTTGCTTCAATACAAACTGCAAGAGAATACGACGCTAAAGCTGGCTTATTTAAAGTCGGACAATAAAGCACAATTTTCCCCAGAACTCTTTGTAACTGATCTGATGTATCAGCTTAAAGATAAAGGTGTTGGGTTTACTTATTTAGATGTATTAGATCTTGAAGATGCTGAACAGGTTTCGGGGCGCGAAGACCTTAAAAACTATGCTTTACGTTTGAATTATCAACCTTTACCAGAGCTGCAAGTTAAAACTGAGTTTGTTGTACAAGATAAAAAAGAGGGTCAAGAAAATGCTGGCTATTTAGCACTGAACTATAACTTTTTATCTTCAAAATATACGCCCTCATTAGGCTACCGTTTTAGTCACTTTTCAGACCAATACGATCCAATGTTTTATGGAAATACGGTCGGGTTTGGTACATGGTTTCAAGGTGAAGTTGCTGGAAACTATGCTGGTCCATTCAATAAAAATGCAGATATTCATCAAGTCTCTTACAGCATGAATCTAAAAGAAAACTTTATGTTGGGTGCTTTGGCCTATAAGTTCAAAACAGTCAATAAGTCTTTTACCAATGTGGATGGACATGAGCTGGATGTGTTTTCGGTTTGGTCGGTTAATAAAAAATTCAACGTTATTCCTTTAGTCGGGCTCTATAAACCAAAACACGATATCCATAGCGGTGGTACTCAAAATTACGATGTTAAGACCAATGTGTATGCGCAGTTGATTCTGCAATACATCTATTAAATCAGGGTGAAGGAGACCGTGTTTATTGGCGGTGCATTTATAGAAATAAAATGAGGATGAAATCAGATGAATACACAATATGACTATATCGTGATTGGTGCTGGCTCAGCAGGCTGTGTGGTCGCAGCACGACTATTAGAAGCCAAGGCTGGGCGTGTTCTTGTTCTAGAGGCAGGAAGCCGAGATAGCAGTATGTTTCATACTATACCTGCGACAGTGGTTAAAGTATTCCAGCAGAAATCATGGCAATACATGACCGTGCCGCAGAAATATTGTAATCATCGTGAAATGATCCTTGCACAAGGAAAAGTGTTGGGAGGTGGAAGCTCGGTTAATGGCATGATCTATTGCCGAGGCCAACGACAAGATTATGATTTATGGGCCTCGGAATGGGGATGCAATCAATGGTCTTATCAACATGTGCTGCCTTTTTTTAAGAAAGCAGAAAAAAATGAAAGTCTTGCTGATGAATATCATGGACAAGATGGCATTTTACCTGTCAGTGAAAACCGCTATCGCCATCCTTTAACGCTTGCTTGTATTAAGGCAGGTCAACAAATGGGGATGAACTATGTTAACGATATTAATGGTTGGGATCAGGCGGGCGTAGGGTTTTATCAAACTACTACTCAAAATGGTTCTCGGGCGAGTACCTCAAAAACCTATTTAAAGTCAGTCGAAAACCACCCAGACCTCACAGTGATTACTGATGCCTTAGTCCATAAAATTGAAACTCAAGGTGATCAGGTTACTGGGGTGACTTATAGTGTTGGCGGAAAATCACCAATTACGGTACAGGCTCAAAAAGAAGTCATTCTGAGTGCTGGTGCTATTGGCAGTCCTAAGGTTTTATTACTTTCGGGAATTGGCCCAAAACAGCATTTAGATGAACTCGGAATAGAATGCATTCGTGATTTACCTGTAGGTGACAATTTTCATGATCATTTGCATATGTCGATTAATGCAACTGTAACAACCAATAATAGTCTGCTCGGTGAAGACCAAGGTTTAGCCGCAGTACGACACTTTTTACAATGGTGTTTTACGCGTTCAGGATTGCTAACCACCAATATTTTAGAAGGTGGTGGTTTTATTGATACCAATAACAATGGTCGACCTGATGTCCAATTTCATTTTTTACCTGTGCTCGATAATTTCGATAATACCCCTGGTGAAAAAGCAGTGGCTCAGGCACATGGCCTTACCATTAAAGTCGGACATGTACAGCCAAAAGCACGTGGGACTTTACGTTTAAGCAGTAAAGATCCCAAAGATTTACCTGTCATTGACCCTAATTATCTAGGTCATCAAGAAGATATTGACGCAAATATCCGTGCAGTACAGGCCGGACTTCGCTTATTACAACAACCAGCATTGAAAGCGATTGTCAAAGAAGTGATTGAGCCTGCAAATGTCGATCCTGATGATATTGAAGCGATTGATCAATGGATGCGCCAGAATATTAAAACGGTTTATCACCCCGCAGGTAGCTGCAAAATGGGCAATGCTCCGCAAGATTCGGTCACAGATCAGACCCTTAAAGTACATGGTTTTCATAACTTACGTGTGGTGGATTGTTCTATTTGCCCACAAGTTCCAAGTGGTAATACCAATGCAATTGCCATCATGATTGGTGAGCGCGGTGCAGACTTTATTTTGAATCAAGTCGCTTAGTTGCTGTCATATCAATATTTAGAAATGAAAAGAGGAAAAGAAAATGAGTGAAGTTCAGATTTTAGCAAGCGTACAGCAATTTATGACACGTCAACATGGACATTTTATTGATGGAAAATTAGTTGCTGCCGAGCTTTTAGATAAAGTGGATATTGTAAATCCATCGACTGAACAAGTGGTTGCTCAAATTAGTATTGGTAGTCAACACGATGTTGAAAGCGCCGTGAAAAGTGCTGAACATGCTTTTCAAAATGCTTGGGCTGAAACGACGCCGTATGAACGTGGCGTTAAACTGAACAAGTTAGCCGATTTAATTGAGCAATATGGTGAAGAACTTGCACAGCTCGAGTCATTATCTACTGGAAAACTTATCAATATTTCAAGACACCTTGAAGTCGCACAATCTGTTATTTTCTTAAGATATTTTGCGGGTTGGTCAACTAAAATTAATGGTCAAACCATGCAACCCTCTATTCCTTCTATGCAAGGTGAAAAATATACGGCCTTTACTTTAAGACAACCGATTGGTGTGGTTGCAGGGATTGTGCCTTGGAATTTTTCACTGATGATTGGTGTTTGGAAAATCGGTTCAGCTTTAACAACGGGCTGTACCATTGTGCTTAAACCAAGTGAGTTTGCCAGCTTATCTTTATTACGTTTAGCTGAACTTGCCATTGAAGCAGGTATTCCAGCGGGTGTTATTAATGTGGTTACAGGTAAGGGTGATACAGGGCAATATTTAATTGAATCGCCGCTGGTTAAGAAAGTCTCATTTACAGGTTCAGTTCCAACTGGCATTGCCATTGGTAAACTCGCAATGAGCAGTGATTTAACCCGTGTAAGTCTGGAGCTGGGTGGTAAAAATGCCATAGCGGTTTTGGCCGATGCAAATATTGATGAGATTTTACCGACTTTGCTGCAAGCAACTTTTGTGCATCAAGGACAGGTTTGCGCATCGCCAGAGCGGTTTTTTGTACATCATACAAAACATGATGAACTAGTCGAAAAACTCTCTAAAGCACTCTCGAGTTTCAAAATTGGATCGGCTATGGATGAAGGAAGTATGTTTGGCCCACTCTCTAATCAGCCACATTTTCATAAAGTAAAACACTATTTAGATATGGCTAAAGCCAACAACCAGATTATTGCTGGAGGTGAGGCCCTAGATCAGACTGGGTATTTTGTACAGCCGACTTTAATTTCCTTCAAAAATACGGATGACCCTTTATTTTCAGAAGAAACCTTTGGTCCAGTGGTTGGGGTAATGCCTTTCGAAACTGACGAAGAACTTGTTCAACTGATGAATCAGTCGCGCTTTGGTTTAACCGCAAGTATCTGGACAAATGATTTATCTAAAGCTTTACGTTTAATTCCTAAAATTGAAGCAGGAACCTTATGGGTCAATATGCACACATTCTTAGATCCATCCGTTCCATTTGGCGGGGTGAAAGCTTCAGGAGTTGGCAGAGAGTTTTCAGATGCATTTATTGAAGATTACACCGAATTAAAATCGGTCATGATTCGCTATTAAGTCAATAAAGAGGTTTGTCATTTTAGAAATAACAAACCTCAGTCTTTAACATAAAAATTGGACTAAAACGTTAGTAGTTTAAAGTGATGCTTTGTTGAGTTGCTTGGTCGATTTCCTTTTCACTCACTGCATCATCTTTACACTTATAACTTTCAAATAAAGGCAGTTGATCTGCAAAATGGGCATCAGTTTTTCCATTTTGATTGATAAAGCCACTTTGTCCTGGGGCTAAAATCGAACACATTGTGACCTGATTTGGATTTAACACCACTCTAAAAGTAGCACTTCCTGTATTTCCATAAGTACTGAGCTGTTGTTCATGTGATGGATCAGCCCATGGAATACCGACTGAATTTTTGCTGGAAAAGCCCATTGTCGCCACTGGAATTTTCCAGTCATTCGGATCAGTAGAGTGATACTGTTTTGAAAGTTCAGTCAGCGCATTTTCTAAAGCTTTTAAGACAACCTCATCTGCTGTTTGTCCTTTTAAGAAGTCAACCTGTTGAGGAACGCTCGCCTGTTTTCCTTGCAATGCATTCCAGATTAATTTTGAGGCGCTGGCTGGCTGGGCACTACGTGGATCATTATTGACTGGATAAAGCGTATCGGTATAACGCTGATAAATACTTTCTGATAAGTTCGGTTTTAACACCAAGACAATCATCTGATTCAGCCATGCACGCATAATCGCTGGCGCTGCACCTTGATAATTTTTCCCTTCACGATCTGGGCGTAATTTTAGATCCCATTCTGCCAATAGCGGTGCGACTTTTTTAGCCTGGGCCGTGGCTTTGTCACTTTGTGCGGCTTTGATTATAGAGGGAATAAAATAGCGTGCGTTTAAATCCGACCAAGCACCTATTTTATTAATGTCCCAAATCTCTTGCTGGCTTAACTTTGGTTTGCTTTCCAAAGGTTCGATCAGTTCATTGACACGATCAACATAAGAGAAATTCGATGAGTCAGAACGTAAACCTGCATATGCTTTATTATTCCAACTACTGATATAACCTTTTTCAGGATTATATTGTTTAGGATTATGCGAGAAATCGTAGAAACCCTGCCATTCCATTGAACCATCGCCAAGTGCAGGAAGTTGAATATGCTGGTTTTCGGGGCGAATCGGTAAACGTCCCAACGCAGCGACCCCAATATTGTTTTTGGTATCGGCATAGAACCAAGTAATAGAGGCTGCGACACGTTTAGCTTGAGCAAGAAACTCATTCCAGTTGGTGGCCTTGGCTGCATTGGCCCAGCCTAATAAGGTTTCAATTTCTACACCTTCCCAGCTACGTTTTTGAGCATAGGCGGTGTGATTTTTTTCATCCCATGTGCTGACAAAGCCTTGTTTGCTCTTATAAACATCTAAAATATGGTCGGCCTGATTCTTAACTTTTATTTTTACTTGCTTGTGCTCAAATGGAATATAAGCGCCTTTGTATAAATATTCTTTTGAATTGCTTGGATTTAAAGTGAGTTGGTAAACATCGTTAGTATCGAGTGAGCCTACCGTAGAACCCCATGCGATTTTGCCATTGGTGCCAAATAAAATGGCAGGTAAACCGACAGGGGTAATTCCTGTTAGGTCATAGCCAGCGCCGTGTAGTCCAATTGCATAGGTAATCGCAGGGGTATACCAGCCTTGTTGCGGGCCATTATATAAAACAGTCTGACCCTCAATGGTCTTATCTCCCTTTACTACCCAAGCATTGCTAGCTGTTGGAACACCATCAATCACGCTTTTACCCAGCGCAATACGTGCTTGTGCTAAATATTTTTCTGCTGCCTGATTGGAGATAGGCAAAACCTTTTTCGGGATAGTTTGCTGTTGTGCTGAAAACTGTGGTGCTTGTTCGGACTGAATAATTGTTGGCGCTTTGGGATCATCTAGCCAGCGTAATTGTTGATAGACTTTCAGACCCTCAGCTTGCCCTTTTTCTTTTTGTAGTTGGGTGAGCAAGTCTAAGTTTGAAACTTCTGAACTGGCTGAAAAGAAGCGATTGAGAATGAGGCCGACCCAAACCATTGCTATGTCTTCTGTTTCCCAGCTTGAGGGTTTAAAGCCATAATCAACAAATTCTTTTGGCATGAGTGCTGGTTTGGCTAAAACTTCTTTGACGCGTTTATTGAAACCTGCTGCATAACCCTCAAAAATTGCACGATCTTCAGGAGAGAGTCGCGCAATTTGTTGTCTGATATTTTCAGGGTTAAAGCGACTATGGGTTGCAATATCATATTGCACATAATCGGGACCCAATACTTCAGCGACCGTACCTAAACCTGTACGTTTTGACATTTCCATCTGAAATAAACGATCAGTTGCGACGGCATAGCCATAACCGTAAAAAAGCCCATAACTATCTTTTGCATAGACATGGGGCGTACCAAAGTGATCTCGCTTAATTGTGATTTGTTGTGGGTGAGGCGTTGTTTCTAAATTTGAAGGTGAATTACATCCTATGAGCAAAGTACAACCTAACGCTAACATTCCATTTTTAAGCAAAGTAGCGCTATAGAGGGGGCTATGATTGATCAATTTTAAATATCCTTATTGTCGTTATCGTTTCAAAGACATGACTTGAAAATCTTCTGTTGAAGGGAGTGAAATACACCGCTGAACATACCTTGTTCATTGAATAAAATTATGATGATTTATCTATGTAATTTTCCATTACCTTGTGGGTATATCTTTATACTTTATGAGACAAGGTTTTATCGGTTTCGAGAAATTCATTTAAGAAAAATAATAGATCAAACAATCATCTGCTTTTTGCTCGGGGCATTAAGATGATTGTTTGACGAATGAGCAGAACTAACGCATCAATTTTTTAGCTAACCGATCTGGATTCAGTAATACGATATTGAGAATCCCAACCACAACCAGATACAAACCAATAGAGCTAAATCCCTGATTCATGCCTATCGTTAAATTTTCTAACATCTGTGGACTGAGTGGAACGCCTTTGCCTGAGTTGATATAACCTGCATGGTCCATTAAATATCCAATCATGGTTGGGGAAATGATTCCGCCTATAGAGGCGGTTGCCACCAGTGTTGCCATGACTGCGGCACGTTGCTGTGGACAAACACTATAACTGACGGTCATGGTTGCCAGCGGAAAACACATGGAAAATCCTGCTGCAACCGTGATCAGGATCAGATTGAGACTTCCCGTTGAAAAGGAGAGCAAATAAAAGGCAGCACCCGAACATAGAAGTAGTAAGCCAAAAACAACACCAAAAGCAATATGAACACTTTGTCCTTTTTGTAGAAGTACTTTTGAAATATAGCCAGCAAGTGCCAAGGTGAGGGCGCCTAAAATCCACGGAAAGCTAGAAATAAAGGCAATCATTTCAGGCGAGAACTGATGGATGGATGCAATATATTTAACTGCCCAAGTGGTTAAAAATCCTAAAGACCAAAAGCAGCCCAAGCCAGCGAGGAAGGCCGCAATAAACATTTGAGAAAAAAAGATTTTGAAAATTGGGACGGGTTTTAATTGATCTACAAAATCTATGATGCTTTGGCGACTGGTCTCAGCTTCTTTGCTTTCTGTTATAGAAGAAGTCGCTGAATTTTGGGCTTGATGAAAATGACTATAAGGGCCTTCTTTACAGATACAACGCCAGAAAAGACTCCAGATGATGCCGATAATACCCAGAAAGCCAAAGGCCCAACGCCAGCCCCAATCTGGATGCGCAATGATATAGGCCAAAATAGGTGCTGCAATAATTGGCCCAAGCATGGTTCCTGAAGCGACAAGGCTACTTGGGAAACCACGGGCACTGGGTTCAAACCAACCTTGTACATGGGTTAATGAAATGGATGAAGCAGGGCCTTCTGCTGCACCGAGTACTATTCGTGTGATCAATAAGGTTGTTAAACCACCACCGAATAGCATAGGGAACTGTAACAGTGCCCAACTTAATCCCATGATCAGAAGTAACCAGCGGGTTTGAACTTTTTCTGCAATAAAGCCAACGGCGATACCCGAGATTGCGAACAAAAAGAAAAAGGCACTGCCAATAAAACCAAACTGGGTCGCCGTGAGTCCTAATTCAGCCATGACGGGTTCGGCAACAAGACCTAAAACAGCTTTATCTGCAAAATTAATCATCTGAAACAGCACTAAAAGTGCCGTAATTAGCCAAGCTCGTTTCAGATTTGAAGAGAAAAATGAAGGTGCTGAAACCGTATGGTGTTGTGAGTTGTTATTATGCATTGCATGATCCTTATGCAGCGACCAAGGCACATCGGTCAAAAAATAATGGCTTACTATTGATTTAAATAAATATATTTCTATGGCAAAGCTTATTCAGGTGGAACGTGTTTTTAGTGCTACGATCTTGCGCTGCTTATGAAGCAGCACTTTGTTTTAATTAAGTTGTAGTAATAAAGTCGAACACTGCCTGATTGAATGCATCGACCTGTTCAATATTCGAAATATGCGAGGCATTGATTTCTACTAACTGGGCATTTGGAATCTGCTGTTGCATAAATTGCCCATCAGCAACTGTAGTGACAGGGTCTTGTGTTCCAGCAATAATTAAAACAGGAATAGGGATCGCTTTGAGTTGATCACGAACATCCGCCTTAGCCAAAGCCTCACAACAATTGGCATAACCCATTGCGCTGCCAGCACTTAAGTCGTTACACAAGTTATTGACAATCGCCGTTTGGCTTTGGATAAAGGGATCTGTAAACCATCGAGATGCGGCAGTCGCTGCGATGGGTTGTAAACCTTGTTCTCTAACTAATTTTGCACGATCCAGCCATGCTTGTTCCTGACCAATTTTTGCCGCAGTATTGGCAATGATCACATGACTAAATCGATGTGGATAATGAATCGCAAGCCATTGACCCGTTAAGCCACCCATGGAAATTCCACAAAAACTGGCTTTTTCAACCTTCAAATGATCCAGTAAACGGATGACATCTTCACCCAGTTGTTGCAGGGTATAAGGATCTTGCGGCGTTGATGATGCACCATGACCACGTGTGTCATAACAAATCACATAAAAGCGTTCTTTAAAATAATTGAACTGCTGTTGCCACATCCCGTAGTTGGTCCCCAAAGAATTGGAAAATACCAGTGCAGGGGAGTTGGGATCTCCAAAAGTTTGATAATTGATCTGTGCATCGGCAGACTGAAAAACTGACATTACTCTTCCTTAATTTTTAATCAACACGTTGAATAATCAATGCAATGCCTTGACCGACACCGATACACATCGAACATAAGGCATATTGTCCCTTGATCTGTTCAAGCTGGTTTAAAGCTGTGGTCACTAGACGCGCACCAGACGCACCCAATGGATGACCTAGGGCAATTGCACCGCCATTCGGATTGACGCGGGCATCATCATCTGCCAAACCTAAATCACGGGTGACTGCCAAAGCTTGTGCAGCAAAAGCTTCGTTTAGCTCAATCACATCCATTTGCGCTAAAGAGAGATTGGCTTGTTTAAGTAGTTTCTTGATCGCAGGTGCAGGTGCAAAGCCCATAATGCGAGGTTCAACACCCACTGTGGTGGCTGCAATGATTTTGGCGCGTGGTTTGAGTTGATATTTTTCGACGGCTTCGTCCGAAGCAATCAATAAGGCAGCAGCACCATCATTAATTCCAGAGGCATTACCTGCTGTCACTGTGCCTTCTGCTTTCACCACACCTTTAAGTTTGGTTAAAGCTTCTAAAGTTGTTGATGCACGTGGATGCTCATCCGTATCCACCACAATGGCATCGCCCTTACGCTGTGGAATCGTTACAGGGATGATTTCACGGGCAAAGAAGCCTTTGGCTTGTGCAGTTGCAGTACGTTGCTGGCTGTTTAAAGCAAACTGATCTTGATCAGCACGGTTGATATTGAATTGCTCTGCCACGTTTTCCGCAGTTTGTGGCATGGTGTCCACGCCATACATTTCTTTGAGCTTTGGATTGATAAAACGCCAGCCCATGGTGGTGTCTTCAATCTTTTGGCTGCGACCAAATGCACTGTCAGATTTTCCCATCACATAAGGGGCACGGCTCATACTTTCCACACCGCCCGCAATAATCAGGTCAGCTTCGTTGGCTTTAATGGCACGCGCAGCCATGGCAATGGCATCCAGTGATGAACCACATAAACGGTTCACTGTGGTTGCAGGCACTTGATAAGGTAAGCCTGCCAATAATGCTGACATACGTCCAACATTACGGTTATCTTCACCCGCCTGATTGGCACAGCCATAGATCACATCATCCACTTGTTGCCAATCGACACTTGGGTTGCGTTGCATCAAGGCCTGAAGTGGGATGGCTCCCAAATCATCTGCACGTAATGGTGCAAGACCACCTGCATAACGACCAAATGGAGTACGGATGGCATCGATGATATAAGCGTTTTTCATTTTAAATCTTGTCCTTTACTTCGGGCCTTTCAGCCATTCTCAGTCATTATTTCGCGATGGCGACATGGATGTCGCCTGTTGGACTGTGGTATATGGATATACCATCAGTCCAACAAAGGATTTTTGTTACTTTTTATCCTTAAAAAGTAAGGCATTGCCTATACAAATGATTTTCGAAAATCACTTTCATTTACAGGCAGTGACGGTAGTAGCACTGGCCATTAATTAATAAAAGCTTGGTACGACGGAGTCTTAAGGTGTTTAATCCCATACCAACAGCTAGTTTTCGTCACTTTTTCCTTTTAATCCTCCCTTAATCCCTCCTTTAAAAAGGAGGGAGACCTCACTCTATTGTTTAGGTGAAGTCCCCCTTAACAAAGGGGGATTTAGGGGGATTTCAATCCTTAAGCTTGAGTCGCATCAATCAACTGAGCACCCGTCAACGCCTG
>NZ_LZPJ01000115.1:0-65280 GCF_001729365.1 Acinetobacter sp. YK3 | reverse complement strand
CGGTGTAGGCGTTGGAGTTGGTGTAGGCGTTGGTTTGGAATCAGAATCATTATCCGAGCCACACCCGACCAGTACAGCACATGTCACGCTTAATGCCAGTTGTGTCCATATTTTTTTCATTATTTTACCCTCTGTGTGATTTTTTCACATAAATTACGTGTGAAAATTTAACACTTTTATGCTTGAGTGCAAATATATTTCTGCGTAAATTAATAACGAAAGGTCAAAAATATTTTTACTCATGGTCAGAATGTATGGATGCACAAGATAACTTAGCCAGACAATTCAGTGCCTTACCAAAGGAATGGCAGATCTGGCTAGAAGAAAATTTAGAACGTGGCTGTAGCCCCACTGATTTAGTCAATATTTTGCTACGTGAAGGCTTAATTGATCTTGATCAAAACTTCGCAGCTCAAGTACCGCTAGAACCACAGCACGATCATCAACAAGAACAAAATGCACTAGAAAAACAGGCGCAGCTCAGCATTACGTTCAATCAGCAACAGCAAAAATGGCTTGCGCAGGCCGTTTTGAATGGAACAGATCAGGCCTATATTTATCAAACGTTGCAACAACAAGGCTTAAGTGAAATTGATATCACACTGGAATTGGCTCAGCTAAGACAACATCCCTATTTTCAAATCGCCCAAGAACAGCATTTTTTAGTGCGGAAACGAAACTGGTTGCTCAATACTCTCGATTGTTTTGCCCGTTTGAATCCCCAATATCAGCATATTAGCCGCATCACACTTCCCTCTTTCGAGCAATTTATTCAACAATATTACAGTCGAAATTTACCTGTCATTCTCACAGATTCAGTCGCCCATTGGCCTGCCTTACAGAAATGGTCACCTCAATATTTCAAAAAAACAGTCGGGAATCAGGAAGTTGAGGTGCAGTTCAATCGTGAACAAGATCCAATGTTTGAACGCAACTCGATTCAACATAAAACCAAGATGCTGATGCGTGAATTTGTCGAGTTAATTGAACAAACTCCTCACTCTAATAATTTTTATATGACGGCTAATAATGCCAAAGCCAGTCAGTCAAGTTTAGCCACATTATTTCAAGATATTGATCATTTTCATGGCTATACAGATCATGCACAGGTCTATGATCGCAGCTTTATCTGGTTTGGACCGAAAGGTGCCTTTACGCCCCTGCATCATGACTTGACCAATAACATCCTTGTTCAAATCTATGGACGTAAAAAGGTCACCTTAATTCCCGCACTACAAGTGCCAAATTTATATAATGATGTCGCAGTTTTTAGCAAAATTGCTGATCCTAATCAAATAGATGTAGCAAAATCATTTCCAGACTTTGCACTGAGCAGCAAAATCGAATGTATTCTCGAACCGGGTGATGCTTTATTTATTCCTCTCGGCTGGTGGCATTGTGTCGAAAGTCTGGATATTTCCATGAGTGTTTCATTTACTCATTTTAATATCGACAATGGTGGTGCTGAATCATTTCCAACAACCAACTATTGTTAAAATCAGATCACCCCATAATTAATCACGCTTTAACTCTTCAGGTGCTTTAATGGTAAAACCAACAAATCAGGTCATGACCGAAAACGAATTAACAGCGAATGATACGCAAGGTGTTATTGCTCAAGAAGCAGAAACAACCTTGGAAAGTATTTTTCCAATGATGCAGCACATTGCGCGCTGGTTGATTCATTCTGGCGTAGGTTATACCGACTTTGTTGCCGCATTGAAGCCAATTTTTTATGAACAGGCACTCTCAGAATTAGATCGGATTCAACAAAATAAAACAGATTCAGCCGTGAGTTTATTATCAGGATTACACCGTAAAGATGTCAGTGCTTTTCGGCAACAAGCCACCCAAAATACGACCGAGGCTCCCAACTTTGCCATTAGTGTTCCTGCACGTGTCATTGCACGCTGGATTGCACTAGATCTTCCTCATCAGATTCCAGTTTCTGGTGAAGAGAACAGTTTTGAAGCTTTGGTGAAACACATCTCGACAGAAAAACATCCCCGTTCAATTCTATTTGAATTACAACGTTTAGGCGTGGTTGAACAACAAGGACAACAGGTTATCTTGCAGCAAAATAGCTTTACACCAGATAATCAAATGCAGGAAAGTAAAGCCCTATTTTCTGCCAACCTCACAGATCATCTGGCAGCTGGAATTGATAACTTTATTAGCGAAAAACCTTTTACTCATCTCGAACAGGCAGTCCATGCCGAGAAATTAACACCACAGTCGGTTGAGGCACTTCGACAACTTAGTATCGAACTTTGGCAAAATATGGCAAAACAATTATTAAATGCTGCCATTCATCATTGTGAACAAGACCAGAACAAAGCAGATGCAACTTATCAATTTCGATTTGGGGTCTACCAGTACGATACACAGATAAAACTACAAGTGCCTTATATATTTAAGGATAAATAAAAATGAAAACAATACTTTTCCCAAGCATTATTTTAGTTTCAGCGATTGCTTTAACCGCCTGTGGAGAAAATTTTTCTGCTGCCAATGTCAGCTTGGGAGGCAGTGGTTCTGGTACCCAGAAACCCTTACCTGGTGGGGGAAATGGTGGAGGCTCGCATCCCTCTACGGGAGATAAAGGTGAATTTTATGAATATGTCGTCGTAATCCCGCAAGAGACCCAAAGCAGTTGTATGGGGGTGCAACGCAACATGCGTTTTATTGATGCTGAAACCAAAAAACCTTTAACTATAAACTCCCTTCAGAGCTTAGCCACATCCCCCCTGCAAATTGAAATTAGCAACACCACCCCAAATTATGTTTATCAGCTCGTACCGCTGTGCCGTCCGATTGAGTTTCAAGTAGGTGAAACTGTCATGTTTCACGGACAATCATTAAGATGCGCTACAGATCAAGATGAAATACAGGTATTGCGCCCTTATGAAACACGGACTTATGAGCTAGATCTCAGCTTTGCCGAGACTGAACTTCCCTTAATCGTAAACTATAAAGCTTTTTATCGTACTGATTTGCCTAGTATTGGGACAGCGTGGGAAAAATGTGACGCAGCCCAGATCACTGTGCCTATTTATAAGAAACGTATTCCTAAAGAGCCTAAAATTATAGAACCACCGATCACGGTTCCTGAACTACCTGTCGGTGAGAAGCCTGAATAATGCTGATCATGAAAAAATTAAAACCCGAGTCCTGCATCCTGCAAAACTCGGGCAAATGAGGTTGTGCTTTCACGTTATTTTTATTATCTTGCGTCCATCGCATGCATCATATCCATGATGACTGTTCCATCTCAGCGCTGCTTATCCTTAATCGGAAATCCATTCCTGCGTCCTTGTGCTGATGTATTTAGAATAAATCTTTTACGGCTGTAGGACTATTCGTTACAAACTTAAATCTATGTACGAAATAACGTACATTAATTAGCTAAAGTTTAAAATCACGCAATTCCTCAAATCACTGAAATCTAAATAAATCACGTAATTTAATCTTATACAACCCACTATTTATGAGGTTGAGCCAAAGGATCAATGACCTCTTTCTCCTCTTCCTCAGCCTTCTCTATGCCTTCCTGTATCGCCTTTTGAGCTTCCTGTTCATCTTCGGCTGTCTGTTCCAGTGATTCCTGCTGTTGTTCAAATAGACGGTCTGTTTGTAACACCACATAAATCGGAAAATGATCTGAACCGATATGCGATAAGCGTTTCATTTTGACTAAACCAAAATCCGTACTATGAAAGAGATGATCCAGTGACCAACGCAGTAAAGGATAATCAGCATGGAAAGTATTCATGAAATAGCGCCCAACCCGTGGGTCAAGTAAGCCGCTAATACGCTGGAATAAGCGCGTTGTTCTCGACCATGCCACATCATTCAGATCTCCCATCACGATACAGCTCTGATCTAGGTCTTTAATTTGGTCACCCACAATCAAGAGTTCGGCATCTCTTAAAGTTGAGTCTTTCGCCTCAGTTGGACTTGGAGGCTTAGGATGTAAACAGTACAACTTAACCTGTACACCCGACGCTAACGTCAAACAGGTATGAATCGAAGGAATCTCGTCACTTAAGATAAATTTCACTTCGGTGCCATTTAACGGCAAACGGCTATACAGATGCATTCCATATAGATTGTCTAAAGGCACAGGCACACGGAAAGGATAGTCTGCTTCGATTTTGCTCAACGCGTGTTGCCATGCAGCATCCGACTCAAGGGTCAGTACCACATCAGGTTTTAGATTTTCAATATGCGCTAGCAAAAGATGATATTTATCGTTTGGGGTCAGTACATTCGCAACCAGTAATGAAACTTGCTGTTCAGGTTTTAACTGCGCCTTCTTTACTTTTTGAACCTGCTTTTTCCATAACGGCGTATAGGGCAAAACCATTTTGAGTTGATAGGCAATCGCAGCCATTAAACCAAGAAAAAATAGCTCCGTGCTCAAGGTCCAGTCCGATACACCAAATAACATTGCACAAGCGGTCAAAATCCCCAATGCCAAAATTTGTAATCTGGGAAAATCCGCCCCCCGAAACCACCACTCATCTCGAGGGATCAAAGACCAAAATGAAAGCCATATCACCACTGCTGCGCAAATCTGAATCCACATCATGTTCATTTTTCTCTTTGGGATAGCATAGATTTACAATAAAGCTGTAGCTTTATCAATTTTCTATCTAATATAAACAAGATATTCCACTCAATAAACAGGCTGTTTTAGCGAGGTAACGCTTGCAGTTGTGGACGCTTTTGATACACTCAAACCCCTTTTAATTTTTTTACATACCGAGGCACAATGACATGAAAGTAGGTCTGGTCGGTTGGCGTGGGATGGTTGGTTCTGTCCTTATGCAACGTATGGTTGAAGAGAATGATTTTGCTCATATTGAGCCATTCTATTTCTCTACCAGTAATGCAGGTGGTGAAGCGCCTGCATTTGGTGGTAAGACTGCCCCAGCACTTATGGATGCAACGGACATTAAGAGTCTGAAGCAAATGGATGTCATTTTAACCTGTCAAGGTGGTGATTACACATCTGAAGTTTTCCCGAAACTTAAAGCTGAAGGTTGGGATGGCTACTGGATTGATGCAGCTTCTACCTTGCGTATGGCTGATGATGCAATCATCGTACTTGATCCAGTGAACTTGAACGTGATCAAAGATGGTTTAGTGAATGGCACTAAAACTTTCGTTGGCGGTAACTGTACTGTTTCACTGATGCTGATGGGCTTGGGTTCATTATTCCAGAACAATCTGGTTGAGTGGGCTACATCAATGACTTATCAGGCAGCATCGGGTGCAGGCGCGCAAAACATGCGTGAACTGATCACAGGTATGGGCTATCTGTATAACAATACCAAAGACTTACTGGATGATCCTAAATCTGCGATTCTTGATATTGATCGTCAAATTGCAGACTTGCAACGTGGCGAAGGTTTCCCGAAAGCAAACTTCGGCGTGCCATTGGCAGGTTCATTGATTCCATATATCGACAAACAGCTCGAAAGTGGTCAATCAAAAGAAGAATGGAAAGGTCAGGTTGAAACCAATAAGATCCTCGGTAACCAGCAAATTGTTCCAATCGATGGACACTGTGTCCGTATCGGTGCGATGCGTTGTCACTCTCAAGCGATTACATTGAAATTGAAAAAAGATGTGGCGCTGGACGAGATCGAAGACATGATTCGCAACTCTAGCCAATGGGCAAAAGTAGTTCCGAATACACGTGAAGCATCAATGACTGATCTTACCCCAGTTGCAGTAACAGGAACTTTAACTGTTCCAGTGGGCCGTTTACGCAAACTGAATATGGGTAAAGAATATCTAGGCGCATTTACAGTTGGTGACCAGTTGCTTTGGGGCGCTGCTGAACCATTGCGTCGTATGCTTCGTATTCTGGTTGAATACAAGAACGCTTAAGCAAAAATCCCGAAAAATCAAAAGCCGATCACATTTGATCGGCTTTTTTATATCGATGGAAAATGAAGAATTTACAATTCATTTACATCACGGTAATGTATACTTTTTTCTGACCATAACATCACTTTTTCATGGATCGAGATGACTGTTTATAACAAATTAAAAATTGCCATTTTAACCATAATTTCTTCGCAACATCTTTATGCAATTACACTTGATCCATTGCAAATTCAGTCTGCTCCGGGTGAGTTACTTTATGCGGAAATGAGTTTCCATCAAGCTGATATCAACTCGAAATTTGATGTGAGTCTGGCCACGCCTGAAGACTTATTGATGATTGGCGCCGCACATCAGCCCCCTTCAAACCTGAACTTTTTTACACGTCGCAACAATCAGGGAGAAGGTGTCATTGTGATCACCTCTTCCCGTCCAATGACGGATGCTGAACTAAACATCATTATCAAAATCCAAGAAGGCGGTGCTTCTCACTTAAAGCATATTCGACAGTCTATGCGTCAGGCAGCAAAGCCGCCGCTCAGCGCAAAAAGTAATAATGAAAAGTCACTCACACCTAAATTTATTGTCAGTGAAAAAGATATTGCTTTAAACCTGCCTGAAAGCACCCGTTTCAATGTTGCAAACACCCATACCAAAGCGGCTGCTAAACAGGAAACGCTATTAAATGCGCCCTTTGCCTTGCCTCCAGCATTAAAGAAACAGCAACCTTCTGTATCCGAAGCAGCCGCAATATCTGTTGCTGTGCCTGCAAAAATAGAACCCTCTTTAGCAGCACCACTCCAACAAACAGCATCGAATGTAAGTAGCAAAGTAGAGAAAGCAACTGAAGCTCCTGTAATTAAACAGGAAAATATTCAAACGGCACACGCAGCGACACCAGCAACAGAGACCGCTCCACCTGCAAATGAGCTAAAAAATAAGGTATTAAAGTCTGTTGAAGATGGCGAGATAACCAAAGCCCAATATCAGGCCAAAGAGCTTTCAGCACCTGCAAAGAAAAAAGTACCTGTTCAAAGTACGCCAACAACATCAAGTGAAATGGCACAACAACATGTTGTACAACGCAATGAATCCCTATGGAGTATTGCACAACGTATTGCAGGACAAACCCAGCAACCTGTCGCTCAGGTGATGCATCAAATCAAGGCACAAAATGAGCATGCCTTTATTGGAGGCAATGCAAATCGACTCAGACAAGGTTCACATTTGAATTTTAATTTCAGCGCGACAGCAACGCAGCAGAATAAGAATATCAACCAAATCGCGGCTCAAACCCAACGCCCTGCCGCTGCTAAAGCTAAATATCGCTTACAACAGGCGGAAATGTCCTTAGTCGCTGAAAGTAATCAAGATTCAAGTACGGGAAGTGCCAAAAAAGACACATTACAACAAAAAACCAGTGCAGACTTGTCATTAAAAGTTATGACAGCACGGGAAAAAACCGTTACATTACAAAGAAACGTAACACAGTTAGAACTGGCACTGCATCAAAAGGAACAACGTATTCAGCTGTTAAATGCTCGGCTTGCCGAACTACAAGATCAGTTAAAAGCGCAGCAGGAAACTAAAAAGTCAACACGCTAGGTTACGAGAAGATTCTCATAAATTTGCATAAAAGCGGCTCAATCTTTAAGGGGTAAAGATCATGTCAAATATAATCATCGTACTACTGGTCATTGTGCTGGTGGTCGCGATCTTTTTAAAAAAACGTGAAAGTAATCAAGCCAATGCTGCACCAAAGAAAGGTACAGCTAAAACACCGAAAAAATCTGCGACCAAAACAGCTTCACGCACAGCTTTAGTTCGTGAAGAACAAGAACTTACCCCTCAAGTTAGCACTGCAATTTCTGAAAGCCTTCGCCAACAGCTTGAAAAGCAAATAAATAGTGGCAATTTCCAAGCCGCTGAAGCACAAATCAATCAGGCTTTAAAACAAGATAATTCTCAACATGAGCTTTATCTTTTTTTACTTGAGATTCATCTTAAACAGAAAGATGATTTTGCAATTGATCAACTGATCAAGCATGTGCATGCTCTAAAACTTGAAGATATTGCGCAAGCCGCTGAAATCAAACATCGTGAATATCTACAGAATAAACAGCCTGACTCTATTGATTTTAATTCGGCAAGCTTTCGTCAAACACATACGACCACAGAACCTGTCGCTCAAAACAATAGCGCAGATTTCGATGCATTAGTTCAAACACCAGCAGCACAGTCTTTTGACGATTTACAATCTGAATATACGGCTCCTGCGGAAGAAGCCAGAACGGTAGAACCAGCACCTGAAGTACAGCCTTTAGATTTCAACTTTTCATTTGAACAAAAGGAAACGGTTGAACCAGCTCCATCACCAGTTGAAATACCTGAAGCAAAACAAGAACAACCACTTGAGTTTTCTTTTAATCTGGACTCAGCAACACCGAAGACTAAAGAAACCAAAGTTGCAGAAAGCAAGCCAGAATTAGACTTTAACTTTGCGGATTTAGAAGTTGTTCCAAATCAACCTGAAGCCAAACAGCAAAGTACAGAAACCGCACCGAGCCTTGATTTCAACTTTGAACCGTCTCAAGCGCAGGTTGAAGAAAAAACCTCGATTGAAGAAAAGACTGAGTTTTCATTTGAAGCTGTAACACCAGCGCCTGTTGCTGAACCTAAAGTTGAATTTACTCCAGCACCATCTCAAACTTCAGCAAGTCATGATCCACTAGTGCAATCATTCCCTGATTTGCAACAACTGGATGAAGCACAGCTCAATTTGGAACTGGCTGAACAATATGTTGAACTGGGCGCCTACGAATCTGCCCGTGAATTGTTAAAAAACACCTCAGCATTCAATCCAGAGCAACAACAACGTTCAGAAATTTTACTGAATAAAATAGCTTCCTGAATTTGATCAGTCTAATATAAGCAGTCTCTAAGACTGCTTTTTTTATGATGAAAAAAATCGCTTTAATCTATATGGGTGGAACTTTTGGCTGTATTGGCGAACCGTTAATGCCAATGCCAGAACAGGACTTTTTACCACTACTTGGCAAGGTGATCCCACCACATTTACAGGTCGAATGCTTCGCTGCACCCAGTATTAAAGACAGCAGTGCCTGTACTGCAACCGATTGGCTCAAACTGGTCCAACAAATCCAGCAACTACAACTGAATGGCTTCCAGCATTTTGTGATTATTCACGGTACGGATACGCTCAGTTATGCTGCTGCAACACTGGCACGATTCTTAGGCCATTCTTGCCATGCGATTATTACCGGCAGCCAATATCCATTACTGAATATTGAAGGCAATGACACACGCGAGTTTACTGATGCTATCGGTAACTTATATCTGGCTCTAGAGCAGGTATTGAGTTTAGCAAGCGGTGTTTATCTGGCCTTTCATCAACAAATTTTCCATGCCCAAACCACGCTAAAAGCACATACAACTGAGCTGGATGCATTTGTCGGGATCAAGGCAGAGCAAAGTTGCAAGACCACGGCTGATCCTTTTGTCATCCACAATGAGCATATCGAAAAAGCAGCACAGCTGAGCATGCTCAATCTGATGTTACAGCCGATTGCAAAAGAGCAGCTCATTATGCAGTTAAAAAATCTTGTGGCTGCTCCACCTGACTTTCTGGTTTTACAAGGTTTCGGAACAGGCAATATTGCCGTCAATGATGAAATTCTTGCGTTATTTGACGCTTTTTATCAGAAGCAATGTCTGCCAATTATTAGTACACAGGTCACCTTCGGACAGTTGGATCAGCGTTATGCAATCAGCTCATGGATTCAATCTGCCAAAGTTTTGGTCAATGATTGCCATAGCCATGCCGATTTATATGCAAAAGCCCTGCAAATGTATTTAAAATACCCGACCCACGAACAATGGTTCGAACATTGGCATCAACACTAATATTGAGGTTAGAACATGCAACGTTATGCAATTGGTATTGAATTTTGCGGTACTCAATACCGTGGTTGGCAAACCCAACAGGCTGGCGTGATCACTGTTCAGGAAACCGTAGAAAAAGTGCTAAGTACCATTGCCAATGAACCCATCGTGTTACATGGCGCGGGTCGTACCGATGCAGGGGTGCATGCAACCAATATGGTGGCGCATTTTGATACAGAAGCGATCCGTCCAGAACTTGGCTGGATCCGTGGTGCCAACAGTCAACTTCCCAAAGATATTTCCATTCAGTGGATTAAATGCATGGATGAAAATTTCCATGCCCGTTTTAAGGCAGTAGCGCGTCGTTATCGTTATGTGGTGTATAACGCCCCTACTCGCCCTGCGTTGCTATACAAGCAAGTCACGCATCTCTATCAAACGCTTGATGTTCAGAAAATGATTGCGGCTGCATCCAAGTTTGAAGGAACGCATAATTTCGAAACCTTCCGTGCTGCGGCGTGTCAGTCGAATCAACCTGTGCGTCATGTAAAACATTGCCGCTTGTTTGAGCATGGCCGTTATTTAGTTTTAGATATTCAGGCAGATGGTTTCTTACATCACATGGTACGCAACATCATGGGTTGCCTGCTTGAAATCGGTCAAGGCATGTATGACATCGACCATATCGATACCATGTTTGCAGCAGAAGACCGTACCGCTGCCGGTATTACCGCCCCTTCCGATGGTCTCTATTTTATTCAGGCCTATTATCCAGATGAGTTTGAATTACCAAAGATGCCATTAGGGCCTCAATGGTTAAACCTACCTGAATAATGCAATGCACTAAGCACATAAAAAAGCCTGATCGATTTGATCAGGCTTTTTTCATTTTAGACAGTTTAACGCTGTTTACGCTTACGATATTCAACAGGCGTTTCATTGGTCCAGCGCTTAAAAGCACGATAAAAAGTACTTGGCTCAGAAAAACCGGTTAAATACACAATACGTTCTACACTCTCACTGGTATTCGCCAAAAGTTTTTTCGCCAGACGACAACGATAGTCTGAAAGAATTTGCTGGAAGCTGGTATTGGCTTCACTCAGTTGCGTTCTTAAACGACGCGGTGTGATATTCAATTGTGCAGCCACCGTTTCCAGTGTCGTTTCACCACTTTCTAGAGTTGAACCTATCGCACGGCGCACTTCACCGACCAAATCGTATCGCGCAAGTTCCTGTAATTTCTCAATCGCCAGTTGCTCGTGCAATTGCAGTAATTCTGGCTCAGCTTGCCACAATGGATAGTCCAGTACCGCAGCATCAAAATAAAGACGAGTTTCTTTTTGTCCTAAGCTGACCGGACAACCATAAACTCTGAAATATTCATCATCAGCAGCGCCTTCACTGAAATTAAAATCAATGTAGATCGGCTCAAACTGCCCTTCGGTAATAAATTTAAAGAAACGTAAAATGCCAGACATGGCACATTCAGAAAAATGGCGATTGACCAAATTATCCGACCAGAACTGTTCACCATTGGTCAAATAGCAACGACCATCTTCAATAATCAACTTGGCATCAAAAGCATCACTAATCAGACGCTGGTAAGCCAAAGCGCGCTTTAAGCCTTCACCAAAAGTTTCACTACTGATAAATAAGTGTTCAATGACTTGCCCACGGTATAAAGGCAAATGCTCGCCGAGATGTAATCCAATATCTGGATCTTTACTCACGTCCTGTGCCGCAATCCAGAAGGCATTTTGTGCACTCAGTGGCGTTCTCGCATTGGTATCAACCTGATTTAGCGCCACGCCGGCTTTTGTTAAAATCTCTTCGGTTGGTAATCCTGCTTTACGAATTGCCTGATAACCAAAGCGCAATACAACTGATGCATCTGTTAGCTGACCCACGCAGTGCCCTTCCCTGTAGATACGTTATTATGACAATGAACAACAATTTTAGATTAACGTTGATTGACCAAACTGACAACAATATTCTGCTTATTTTGTTAAAAAAAATCCCAAATTGTCCGACAGTTTCTTTCGGTTAATATCTGACAGCCTTACCGCGACTTGATCTTGTAAATTTTAAATAAATTGACTATAATTTGCGCCTTCCCAATTTGATCATCAGGTAGGCTATGGCCAATAAAGAGGAACTCATTGAGTTCGAAGGCGTTGTCACCGAAACGCTTCCTAATACGATGTTCCGTGTACGTTTAGAAAACGGTCACGAAGTTATTGCTCACATTTCTGGTAAAATGCGTAAACACTATATTCGTATTTTGACAGGTGACAGTGTAAAAGTTGAAATGACACCTTATGATTTAACCAAGGGTCGTATCACTTATCGTGCACGCTAAGTCAGATTAGTGAATGCAAAAAAGCCACATCTTTATGTGGCTTTTTTTATTTCAACAGGCCAGAAGCAGAACTTATTCACTTAAGCGTGTAGTTTTACACGCACCCGCTTCACACTCACGTAAGCGCTCTTGTAGCCAGTTGTTACGGTCTTGAGTCATGCTCAAACGACATTGAATATTCGCCGTGCTTTGCAGGTCTTCACTACACTCAACATCGCGATAACGGATCCACGCCAACTGGGATTTCTTTAAAATTTTTTCTTGTGTTTCATTCAGGTATTTGCGTAATAGTTGATAGTTTTTATTTAAATCAGTATCCGCACTCACATAGACTTTATTGGTACAGTAAACATCATCATAACCATTACGTGTCTTATCACAATTATCCGCATAACTTAGTGTCGCCATCACACTACACATCAATCCGAATATTAACCTGTGCATCAAACTTTCCACATCTCTTAACTCTCGGGCTCATCTAAGCATATTTTGCTTCTCTTTAGTATTACCCAAAAGTAGACAAGTTTGTACGTTTTTGTCTTTGTTTGTCTATATCGTTAGAATAGAGAGATGGGCTAAAAATTAAGGAAAATAAAATGGCAAATTATAAAATATATCTGGCTGCTTTCATTTTAGGTTTACAAGGATGCACAACCGCAGGATGGCGATCTGTACAACTGCAAGACTATTTACAGCCTTATGTGGGCCAATCCGCTGACCAGATCCAGCAAAACCTGAACTTACGAAGTTTAGGCTTCCAGACCTTAAAACAGCCTCAGAGAAGCAAAGAGAGTTTAGTTTTTACTGTCCTTCGTCCGATTAATATTCCAGTTCCGATTGCACAGGCTTATGGAGATCCGAGCTCACCAACCAGTGGCTCAGTACGATTAGGATCGATCTCAACCAGCCAGCAATCTTATGATGTGAATTTCTATTGTCATATCATCTTCGAACTGGATCAGCAGCAAATCGCCCGCGCCATACGTTATGAAGGCAAAGCTTGCTAATTCTCCAATAAAAAACGCAGCAATTGCTGCGTTTTTGCTTTCAATACAGATTAGTTCAGCGCAGAAACAACCGCCTCACCCATCGCATCTGTACCCACTTTGGTCATACCTTCAGACATAATGTCGGCAGTACGTAAACCTTGATCCAGAACCTGACCTACAGCATCTTCAATCGCTTTGGCAGCCGCTTCTTCACGGAAGGTATAACGTAGCATCATCGCAACTGACAGCACGGTCGCCAATGGATTGGCAATATTCTGTCCTGCGATATCAGGTGCAGAACCATGACATGGTTCATACATGCCTTTGCCATTTTCATCTAAAGAAGCCGAAGGCAACATGCCAATTGAACCAGTCAACATCGCTGCTTCGTCAGACAGGATATCGCCAAACAGATTACCTGTTACGATGACATCAAATTGCTTTGGTGCACGCACCAGTTGCATCGCTGCATTATCAACATACATATGTGATAACTGAATATTTGAATATTGAGCTTGCTGTAAATCAGTCACCGTTTGCTTCCACAACTCAGTCACTTCAAGTACGTTGGCTTTATCGACCGAACATACTTTTCCACCGCGTAATCCCGCCAGTTCAAAAGCAACCTTAGCAATACGTTTGATTTCGCTTTCTGAGTAAACATCGGTGTTATAACCCTGTTTCTCGCCATTTTCCAGTTCACGAATACCACGCGGCTGACCAAAATAAATCCCGCCTGTTAATTCACGAACGATGAGAATATCCAGACCCGCTACAATTTCTGGCTTCAAACTAGAAGCATCAGCCAATTGCGGATACAAAATTGCTGGACGAAGATTAGCGAATAAATTTAATTCACTACGGATTTTCAACAAACCACGTTCTGGACGAATTGAGCGCTCAATGCTATCCCATTTAGGACCACCCACAGCACCAAGTAGAATGGCGTCGGCTTTTTTTGCTTGTTCACTGGTCACAGCTGGATAAGGTTCGCCATGCGCATCAATTGCTGAACCACCGAGTAAACCATGTTCCCATGTCAAACCTAGATTAAATTTATGATTGACCTTGGTTAAAACCTGTTCCGCTGCAGCTACGATTTCAGGACCAATGCCATCACCCGCTAAAATTAAAATATGTTTAGACATCTACTTTTCCAGTTTTCATATAAGCAGTTTTGACACTGCGAGCCGATTAAACCTTTTTCTCAACAAACTCGCCTAAACCTGTACTGACATCAAAAGGACGGCAGAAACGGCGAATAGTATGTTGCTCTTGCTGTAAATCTACACATAGCGGATCAGGTACAGAAACCTTGAGTAAGCTGCCTGATGAGCGATGTGTTCTGTCTCGATACATTTTAAAGGTATAGCGCACATGCGGTTTAAACGCATGAATGACATGGAAAGTTTCTGCACGATCTGGAGAAATAGGATAGAAACGAATGACAACTTCATATTGCTTGGCAGGTACGCTTAAATAGACCTGCTGCTTTCGGCTGAATACCGAACCATGTAATCGAACAATCCCCCGTCCCATTGCCTGCTGGCTGATCCGGTGGGTCTTTGCATCGATTACCGCAATATCCCCGATTCGTTCAAACTCACAATTCTCAACGCCTGAACAATATAAAGTCGTGTTGTCCGCCTTACTTTCCAGCATGTTCTGTGCAATACGAACCTGATCAACCACGTTCGGTGCATTTTGACACGCGGTTAAAGTCGTACCAACACATAGACACAGTAAAATACTGCGAGCGAGTCTTCTTCTCATTATTCAAGCCCAGTCCTCATGCCTTGTTAACATGTAAGCAAAAAATTATTCGCTAGCATGTTAACAAGAGTTCAATGTCTGCGCTATGGCTATGTTAAAAATGTCCAAGACGAAGTGTAATTTCGTCCACTCAAATTAAGCCTGAATGTCCTGAAAGACCCAAGGACGTGCCTGTTTTGCTTTGGCTTCATAGGCACGAATATCGTCTGCAACCTGTAAAGTTAAGCCGATATCATCCAAGCCATTCAATAAACAATGTTTACGGAATGGATCAACTTCAAATTTAAATGCTTCACCTGTCGGCGTACGAACTTCCTGAGCATCCAAATCAATGGTTAACTGATAACCTTCATTTTCGGCACATTCTTTAAATAACTGATCCACAATCTGTTCAGACAAGATCACAGGCAACATGCCATTTTTAAAACAGTTATTAAAGAAAATATCGGCAAAGCTTGGTGCAATCACGGTACGGAAACCATATTCACTCAATGCCCACGGCGCATGCTCACGGCTTGAGCCACAACCAAAATTGGTACGTGCCAATAAAATACTAGAACCTTCATAACGCGGCTTATTTAAAACGAAATCAGGATTTTTTGGACGTTTGCTAATGTCCTGCCCCAAATAACCTTCATCCAAATAGCGCAACTCATCAAATAAATTGTCGCCAAAACCAGTACGTTTAATCGATTTCAAAAACTGTTTTGGAATAATCAAATCGGTATCAACATTGGCACGATCTAAAGGTGCAACAATACCTTGCTCTACAGTGTATTTTTTCATGATTCTGCTCCCTTAGAATGAACGAACATCAACAAAATGGCCTGCAATTGCTGCCGCAGCTGCCATCGCTGGACTCACCAAATGGGTACGTCCGCCATTGCCCTGACGACCTTCAAAATTACGGTTTGAAGTCGAGGCACAATGCTCACCAGGTTGTAATTTATCGGCATTCATCGCCAAGCACATTGAACAACCTGGTTCACGCCATTCAAAGCCCGCTTCCAAGAAAATCTGATCCAAACCTTCCTGTTCCGCCTGCTGTTTCACCAAACCAGAACCCGGAACGATCATGGCCTGCTTGATACTCGCAGCCACTTTACGACCTTTTACCACGTCGGCAGCTGCACGGATATCTTCAATACGTGAATTGGTACATGAACCAATAAATACGCGATCTAACTGAATATCAGCCAAGGCCTGTCCAGCTGTTAAACCCATATATTGATAAGCACGGGTCCAGTCATTGCGTTGCACGTCATCTTTAGCTTGCTCTAAAGTCGGCACGGCTTGTGTCACCGGAATCACCATTTCTGGCGAGGTGCCCCAAGACACTTGCGGTTCAATCTCGGCACCATTCAATACCACAACCGCATCAAATACCGCATCATCGTCTGAATGTAAGGTATTCCAGTATTCAACCGCCTGATCCCACTGTTCACCGGTTGGCGCATAGTTACGATCTTTGACATAGGCAATGGTCTTGTCATCAACAGCCACCATTCCCACACGGGCACCGGCTTCAATCGCCATATTACATACCGTCATACGGCCTTCGATTGACATATCACGGAACACTTGCCCACCAAACTCGATGGCATAGCCTGTACCACCCGCAGTACCAATTTTGCCGATAATCGCCAAGACCACATCTTTAGAGGTTACGCCCTTGCCCAATACACCATCGACACGTACCAACATGTTTTTCGATTTCTTCTGTACCAAACATTGCGTTGCCAATACATGTTCAACTTCTGAAGTCCCAATACCATGTGCCAAGCAACCAAAGGCACCATGCGTTGCAGTATGCGAGTCACCACACACCACAGTCATACCCGGTAAAGTTAAACCCTGCTCTGGCCCAACAACATGCGCGATGCCTTGGCGAATGTCATTAATACCAAACTCAACGATATTAAATGTTTTACAGTTATCGTCTAAAGTCTGAACCTGAATACGAGAAGTATCATCTTCAATCCCAGCAATCCCCTGTTCACGCTCTTTTTTAGAAGTCGGTACGTTATGGTCAGGGGTTGCGACATTGGCACTTAAACGCCACGGTTGACGACCAGCAAGTTGTAAGCCTTCAAATGCCTGAGGGCTGGTCACTTCATGCAATAAATGACGATCAATATAAATAAGGCTAGAACCATCATCGCGTTGTTTTACTAAATGGTCGTCCCATAATTTGTCGTACAAAGTTTTGCCTGCCATGTCGTCGCTCTCCATCGTGCTTGCCATCGGACTGGGTATTTTTTATCTTGAATTGATTATAGCAATGCTTTTACATAAATCTAATTTATCATTTTTATAAATTAACAAACTTTTTGGAATGATAAATTTTCTTCTCGGCTCATCTTTGTGCTTTCAAATGAAAAGCATGCGAAATCAATCTGATCCTGCCTGATCTTAACTTTAATGTCATTTTTTTTAATCATATTTAAGTGAATGTTCATTCTATTTATAAAAACTATCGTCATAAATTGAAATTTCTTTTTTACATTTCAAATGATAATGATTATTATTTAATTAAATAGAGATTCTGTAGGGTGAAGCCGATGTCAAATATTCAACAATTCGTAATGAATAATAGTAGGACTTTGAAAAAAACCTTGAGTTATTACATCATGCATATTAGTGTGGCGATGCTCGTTGCATATATCATTACAGGCAATTGGATCATGGCGGCAACCTTAAGTTTGATTGAGCCAACAGTACAAGCCTTTGCTTTTTTCTTTCATGAAAAAGTCTGGAATTATTTCTAATTCAAAAAATTGCACATAAAACCAATTTAAAATCTCTCCCGGATAAGCGTGTATGAACCTCGCAGCTTTTGAAGCATTTGTAAAAGTGATGGAAACTGGTTCAATTTCTATTGCAGCAGAACAATTATTTATTACCCAGCCTGCAGTGACCAAACGGATTCATAGCTTGGAAGACTACTTTGGCGTCAAGCTATTTGAATCCGCAGGTCGTGGCATTCAACCGACTCATGCAGCACATTCTCTATTGCCCAAAGTCCAAACCTGGCTGAATAAACTGGGTGAGATTCATCATACCCTGAGTCATGAACAGGCACAGGTACAAGGTCGTCTCAAGATTGGTACCAGTCACCATATCGGTTTACATCATCTGGCTGAGCCACTTAAAAATTTTGTTCAGCATTTTCCTCAAGTCACCTTAGATGTCCATTTTGTCGATTCTGAACAGGCGCATGAACAGGTATTGGCAGGCGAACTAGAACTGGCCTTTTTAACCTTACCTCCAGTCGGAGATGATCGGCTCAACTATGTCACCATCTGGAATGATCCGTTGGTATTTGTTACCGCGCCCTTCCATCCCTTGGCACAGCAAACTCAGCTTAAGCTCGAAGACCTGATAGCTTATCCAAGCTTATTACCAGCAGCACAAACCTATACCAGTCAGATTACTTTGGCAGAATTTGAAAAGAATAATCTCAAGCCAAAAATCACCATGAGTAACAATCCGTTAGAATCCATCCGCATGTTGGTATCGATTGGTTTAGGCTGGTCTGTTTTACCCAAAACACTGGTCAATCAGGATTTAAAACAGCTAGATCTACAGCTGGATATGCAACGTCAACTTGGTATGGTCTGGCATCCAGCTCGCATCCAGTCTAAAGCGGCTGAGGAGCTGATTCGGATGATGCAGGTAGGATAAATAATCCATCCTTTGCTGTATAAACATTGGTACGATAAAAAACCTCCACTTATGGGAGGTTTTTTATATTCTTCAAAATAGACAGGGATATAGAGACTTTAGATTGACCAGTCCTGAATTTCCCAAGCTTGCTCTTGCGCCAGTTTTTCTAAACGGTCATCTGGATTGACTGCAATCGCATGGGTCGCATATTCCAGCAAGAAACGGTCATTGATCGAATCTGAATAAGCCCAAGATTCATCTACGGTTCGTCCAGCCAGCCATTGATCCAGACGTGCCAGCTTACCTTTTTGATAACATGGAATTCCTGTGACCTTGCCCGTGTATTTACCATCAACAACTTCAGCACTGGTGGCAATAATTTCTGTAATACCAAACTCACGGAAAATCGGCGCGGTAATAAAATCACTGGTCGCGGTAATCCCCACAATGGCATGCCCGAGATCCTGATGCTTTTTAATCGCATCAAATCCTTTCGGGCGCATTTGTGAACGAATGACTTTTTGCATAAACAACTGATGTAATTCAGTTAAATAGTGATTATCGTGCTTGGTGAGAAATTCAAAAACAAATTCATTATAGGCAATCGGATCCAGTTGCCCTGCTTTATAGTCTTCGTAAAATTTGTCGTTCATTTGACGATGATGAACAGGATCAACCAAAGCTTCACTGACCAAAAACTCGCCCCATGAATGGTCAGAATCGGTATTTAACAGGGTATGATCTAAATCAAACAAAGCCAATTTCATATAAATGCTCATTTAAATGCAAATTAAAGAAAAAAAACGTAAATCTATTTCCGTAAGTCACTAAAAATTCGTTAAGATCATAGCAATTTAAACATTTTACTTTGACCTTTTTCGAGTTGGACATGGAAGATAGTCTGTCCCCGAGATCAAAGTCAACGATATAGATAAAATTTAGGTAGCCAAATGATCGACTCAGAAGGTTTCCGACCCAACGTCGGGATCATTTTGGCAAACGATGACGGACAGGTTTTATGGGCAAAACGCATTGGTCACAATGCATGGCAATTTCCACAAGGAGGGATCCAATTTGGTGAAACCCCTGAACAGGCACTTTTTCGTGAACTGAGAGAAGAAGTCGGTTTATTGCCCGAACACGTCCAGATTATAGCGCAAACAAAAGGTTGGCTGCGTTATCGTTTGCCACATCGGTACATTCGGTCAGATTCAGATCCGGTATGTATTGGACAAAAGCAAAAATGGTTTTTACTGAAGTTAACGGCCTCGCCTCATCATATTCAGTTAAACCTGTCAGACCCACCCGAGTTCGATGAATGGCAATGGGTGAGTTACTGGTACCCATTGGGTCAAGTGGTCAACTTCAAGCGTGATGTTTACCGTAAAGCCATGATGGAATTATGTTTACAACTACCTCAGCGTTAATTGTCATAGAATCATCATTTTAAGCAATGATTTTTGGCAAGAGAGCTGTTATAACTAGGCCTATAACGATTCAATAAACTGGAGTAAACATCCATGTCAAACATGCAACTCGACACCCTTAGACGCATTGTGCAAGAAATTAATGCGTCCGTCAGTTTGCATGATTCTTTGGACATTATGGTCAATCATGTGGCTGAAGCCATGCATGTGGATGTCTGCTCGATTTATTTACTGGACGAACGTAATCGCCGTTATGTGCTGATGGCATCGAAAGGTCTTAAACCTGAAGCCGTCGGCAATGTCTCGTTAAATATCGGTGAAGGTCTGGTTGGTTTAGTCGGGCAACGCGAGGAGATCGTGAACCTCGACAATGCGCCGAAGCATGACCGCTTTGCTTATTTACCTGAAACAGGCGAAGAGCTATTTAACTCGTTCCTTGGCGTGCCTGTGATGTATCGTCGTAAAGTAATGGGCGTACTTGTGGTTCAAAATAAAGAATCGCAAGACTTTAGCGAAGCCGCAGAATCCTTTTTAGTGACGCTATGTGCACAACTTTCAGGTGTCATCGCACATGCACATGCGGTCGGCAATATTGATGTGTTCCGCAAGCCAACCACTGGCTCAACTTACAAAACATTCCAAGGTGTTTCAGGTGCAGGCGGTATCGCACTGGGTCGTGCCATCGTGCTCTACCCGCCTGCCGATCTTGCTGCCATTCCAGATCGTGAAGCAGAAGATATCAGCGAAGAACTGGATTTACTGGATCAAGCCATTGCTTCGGTTCGTCAGGAAATTCAGTCCTTAGATGAAAAAATGCAAGATTCCCTCATGTCGGAAGAACGGGCGTTATTTAGCGTGTTCTTACGAATGCTGGATGAAAATGCCTTACCTAGTGAAATTAAAGACCATATTCGTGTAGGAAGCTGGGCCCAAGGTGCAGTGCGTAAAGTGATCGACAAACATGTTGCGCTGTTTGCGCAAATGGAAGATGACTACCTGCGTGAACGCGTTTCTGATCTCAAAGATCTGGGCCGTCGAATTCTAGCCTGCCTGCAAGAAGCGGATTCAAGCCATCGTGAGCTCAGCCCTGACAGCATTCTGATTGGTGAAGAAATCAGTACCGCTGCTCTAGTGGAATTGCCTGTTGATAATATTGCCGCAATCGTCACCTCGGAAGGTGCTGCCAACTCACATATGGTGATTGTGGCGCGTGCATTAGGTATTCCAACAGTGGTCGGTGTTACAGAGTTGCCAATCACTACTCTAGATGACATTGAAATGATTGTCGACGCTTATCAAGGTCGTGTCTTTGTCAATCCACCACGTCGCTTACGCCAACGTTATAAAGAAGTTCAGAAAGAAGAAGAACAGATCGCTAAAGATTTAAAGCAATACGAAACCAAAGATGCGATTACACCTGATGGCATTTCTATTCCGTTATTCGTCAATACAGGTTTAATGATTGATGTGGTGCGTGGTGTTCAGCGCGGTGCCAAAGGTGTAGGTTTATACCGTAGCGAGATTCCCTTCATGCTACGTGAGCGCTTCCCTGGCGAAGAAGAACAACGCGCCATCTATCGCCAACAGCTTAGCCATTTTGCCAATAAACCAGTGATTATGCGTACCCTTGATATTGGTGCGGATAAAGACTTGCCCTACTTCAGTATTGAAGAAGAAAACTCAGCGCTAGGCTGGCGTGGACTGCGTTTTACGCTGGATCATCCTGAAATTTTCTCTGCACAAATCCGTGCCATGCTCAAAGCCAGCATTGGCCTGAATAATCTGCATATCCTGCTGCCGATGGTAACCAGTGTCAGCGAAGTAGAAGAAGTGCTGTACCTGCTTGAGCGTGACTGGGTTGCAGTACAGGAAGAAGAACAGGTCAAGATTACCAAGCCTAAAATCGGGATTATGGTCGAGGTGCCGAGTGTGCTACTGCAAATTGATGAGTTTGCCGAACTAGTCGATTTCTTCTCGGTAGGTTCCAACGATTTAACCCAGTACTTGTTGGCAGTTGACCGTAATAATCCACATGTTGCCAACGTGTATTCACATTTCCACCCATCGATTTTACGGGCCTTGAAACGTCTGGCAGAAGATTGCCATAAACACCAAAAACCTGTCAGTGTGTGTGGTGAAATGGCGGGCGATCCATTGTCTGCGATTCTGTTAATGGCCATGGGCTTCAATACGCTATCAATGAGTTCTAGTAATATTTTGCGTGTACGCAAAGCAATCTGCCATGTGCCAATGAGCGACGCCAAAAAACTGCTTGAAGATGTGCTGCAAATGAACAATCCGCTGGTGATTAAAAGCTGGCTTGAACATTATTTCAGAACCCACGGTCTTGCCGACATGGTGAAATCGAACCGTCTGGTCAGTGTATAAAATACCATTCACACAATCATAAAAAGAGCGCCCCTTTAAAAGTGGCGCTTTTTTTATAGCTAGATTTTTTATTTTAAATAAACCTGTTGCTTTCCTTGACCAAGATTCACCTTCGGAAATTGGCGGTCGTAATCAATCACAATGGCATCTTTAGCCCTTAGATTGTTGCTATCAGATTGCCAAGTCACATAATAACTAATCTCAGCATCATCACGGACTTGCGTTTGAATCAACTGACGATGCCCTGCGGGCACATTAAACTCAACACTAAACGGCACTTGTGATACCTGCACTTTCTTTTGCTGAATTAAAGTCGCTGGCACATCAGCTATGCGACTTTCTACTGCATATAAACTGACTGTACCTTGCTGTGGCTGAACGGCATGGTTGCCTGTCCCCACAAACTCAACCGTCAAAGCGGTGGCTTGGTTGGCCTTATGTTCAGAAGTCTGCGACATGGAGGTACAACCTGTTAGTAAAGTTAAAGATAAACCAAGGCTCGTTACTATTTTTTTCATTGTTTTTATCTCATCATGAAAGAGCTCAAACATAGCATGCCTTGAATTAAAATCATGATGACTTACATATTTTCAACCTAATCTCTTATCTCAGACCTCTTAATGAGATATTGCTCTTAAGGATGAATGCTCAAATATTGATGAATAATTAAACTATTTGTGCAATTGAATGCTGCTTTACACAACTGCAACAGGCCAATCCCCCTATTTCCGCACCAGCCATCATCATCTTTCATTTCTTCGTTCAGCGATTTTCATGTAGTTGAATGGTTGAGCAAAATTACAATAAAACTTTTATTTTTCATGAGTTTTTTGATTTTTTTAACAATTTTTATATCCAAAAATGCTCAGCTCAAGTTTAAGATTTAGACAGCTTCAATCGAATAAAGCATTTATGACATCAACTTTAATCCATTGGAAAAAAAGCTTTCATCAACCTAGAGTAAAAATACAAAGGATGTAATCTGATTCATTACAAATCTCAATTAGGCATCTGAAATTTTGATACCCAATTTGTATATGTTCCAGTAAGCATTCATATCTTTGAACGGTCAAATGATTGAGATGACCAAGCTCACAGGTCATCTTGATGGAGATAGAACATGAGCCAAGACGAAAAAAAATGTCCTTATAGCCACCTCACCACTGATTTTGGTGCACCCGTTGTCGATAACCAGAACAGTATGACCGCAGGCGCCAGAGGACCATTATTAGCCCAAGACTTATGGCTAAATGAAAAACTTGCTAACTTTGTCCGTGAAGTGATTCCTGAGCGCCGTATGCACGCCAAAGGTTCAGGTGCATTTGGTACGTTCACGGTTACACATGATATTACCCAATATACCCGCGCTAAAATCTTTAGCGAAATCGGCAAAAAAACCGAAATGTTTGCCCGCTTTACCACAGTTGCAGGTGAACGTGGTGCAGCAGATGCGGAACGCGACATTCGCGGCTTCGCCCTAAAATTCTATACCGAAGAAGGTAACTGGGATATGGTGGGCAATAACACCCCTGTATTCTTCTTGCGTGATCCACGTAAATTCCCAGATTTAAACAAAGCAGTAAAACGTGACCCGAAAACCAACATGCGTAGTGCAACCAATAACTGGGATTTCTGGACTTTATTGCCAGAAGCATTACATCAGGTCACCATCGTCATGTCAGACCGTGGTATTCCTTCAAGCTACCGTCATATGCATGGTTTCAGTAGTCATACCTATAGTTTCATTAACGCAGCCAATGAGCGTTTCTGGGTGAAATTTCACTTCAGAACTCAGCAAGGTATTCAAAATCTGACTGATGCTGAAGCGGGTGAATTGGTTGGTCAGGATCGTGAAAGCCATCAACGTGATTTATTCGATGCAATTGAACGTAAAGACTATCCAAAATGGACACTCTTCGTTCAAGTGATGCCTGAACAAGATGCGGAAAAAGTTCCCTATCATCCGTTTGATTTAACCAAAGTATGGCCACACGGCGATTATCCGTTAATTGAAGTGGGTGAGTTTGAACTGAACCGTAATCCTGAAAACTTCTTCCTTGATGTAGAACAATCTGCTTTTGCACCAAGCAACTTAGTGCCAGGGATCAGTGCTTCACCCGACCGTATGTTGCAGGCGCGTTTATTCAACTATGCCGATGCACAACGCTACCGTTTAGGTGTGAACTACCAGCAAATTCCAGTCAATGCGGCACGCTGCCCTGTACATAGTAATCACCGTGACGGTCAAGGCCGTATCGATGCCAACTATGGTGGTTTACCACACTACGAGCCAAACAGCTTCGGTCAGTGGCAAGAGCAAACTCAGTATAAAGAGCCACCATTGAAAATTAATGGTGATGCCGATTTCTGGGATTACCGTGAAGATGACAATGATTACTTCAGTCAACCACGTGCCTTGTTCGAACTCATGACACCAGAGCAACAAGATGCATTATTTGGCAATACAGCGCGTGCCATGGGCGATGCACTCGACTTCATCAAGTATCGCCATATCCGCAATTGCTATGCTTGCCACCCAGCGTACGGTGAAGGTGTTGCGAAAGCATTGGGGATGACCGTTGCTGATGCACAAGCTGCACGCGAAACTGATCCAGCGCGTCATTTACCAAGCTTTCTGTAAGCCTTGAAATACTAAATAAAAAAGCCATCTTCGGATAGCTTTTTTATTTGTGTGCATAACGATTTATGCAAGATTTGACTAGAATAACAACCATGACCATGGATGTATCAACTTACACCAGCTTTTAAGCCCGAATAAAATGCCCTTCTCGAATGCAATAGAAAGGATTAACCAGTTTCGAAGAAGATTTCATGGCATGCTGCAATTCATGTTCAGGAGAATCACGATCTTCATCTGTCAACTGAAAGGTACGATAATGAATCGCCAGTGAACGGTGCGCATGCAAATCTAAATGCGCATGAAATGCATCTTGTGGATTCATGTGCACATAACGCATCAACATTCGTGGTTCATAAGCACCTATCGGCAATAATGCAATTCGGGCATCGCCATAGCGCTCATGGATTTGTTTAAAATGCCCTGAATAACCAGTATCCCCCGCAAAAAAACAATGCCCTGTCTTGGCAAGCAAAGAAAAACCACCCCATAAAGCACGGTTCTGATCGCGCACGCCACGTCCAGATGCATGTTGTGCAGGTGTATAGGCAATCTTTAACTCATCATGAAACGGGATTTCCTGCCACCAATCCATTTCAATCACATGCAAATGCTTCGGCAGGTAATAGGCATTACCTAAACCAGTATAAATCGGCATTTCAAATTTTTGATGTAACCATTCTAGAGTCGCTAGATCCATGTGGTCATAATGATTATGACTCAATAACACCCCATGAATAGTCGGGAGATGTTCTAGTGCAATTCCTGCGGGACATACACGGCGTGGGCCATTGCCCTGCTTCGGGCTGGCATATTCACACCAGACGGGATCAGTCAGAAAGTTATAAGGGCCGATTTGAATTAAAATCGTAGCGTGTCCCACGAACCAGATTTGCCAGTCATTTAAGTCCGCATGCGGACGGTTTTGAGGCAGTTCCAGCATTTGATTGCGTAAATTGGACTCATGAACACGATCAACATTCCATGTATAGGACTGACGTGTCGCCAACCACTTTAGCAGCCCTTTTCGATCAAACGGCGTTAACGGTTTCTGCAAATTATAGAAACGGTCTATCCCGCAATGATCAGAAGCCTCATGTGGAAACGGAGGTTTCACCCAAGTATGACTCAAGCAAGATTGTGTCGGCAATTGATAGGTTAATGTCGGCTTATCTTTCATGTACTTCTTCTTTGGTGGAATCTAATCGCATGAGGTCCATTATGTTATATCCCTATGATTACGGCGTGTTTTCAATGTTATCGCGTTTTAAATCATCATGATTTTTTGACTACAAAGATGACATTTCATCACAACACAATCGGTCTTTGATCCTAACATAAGGTTTTTAGTTATGCTGATTTTCTAGAGCTGAGTCAACACAATTTTACTGAACTAATAACGCTCAGTGACATTTCCATCTAAACGTTAAACAAAGAGTTTTTCATTTATATTTTTTATTTTGATTTGATCGTTTATAGGCACTGCAAAAATTAAAAAAGCCGAACGAGTCGGCTTTTTAGGAGGATGAGAATCTAAGCATTGCTAAAAAAGGCAGCAAATTTTTGATAGCTTGGACGCTGCTTAATATTGTCCAGATAGCGTTCAATTGCAGGATGAGATTCAACCTCTCCCATCTTAAGCTGCCAGAACAACATCGCGGCAACAGTTACATCCGCAGCGGTGAACTGCTTTCCACATAAATACGGATCAACTTCACTCAAGCCTTGTACAAAGGCATTATAGGCATCGTGGTAGTCTCCATATCCGACAGATCCTTTCTGATCGGGTTTCACCTCAACGCCCAGCATTTTATTGGTTGAAGCAGCCTCCCAAGGCCCAGAAATAAAGAACAACCAGCGATAATAAAGGCCGCGTTTTGGATCATTGAGTGCAGGTGCCAAACCTTTGTCAGCAAACTTATCGGCTAAATACGCACAAATCGCATCAAGCTCATACACCACGATATCATCGTCCACCAATACCGGGACTTTGCCAAATGGATTGATTTTTAAGTACTCAGGCGCTTTCATTTCTGTTTCAAAGGCCACTTCGATGCGCTCACACTGCACACCCAATTCGATGAGTAACCAGTCGACAACAACGCCACGTGAGAAATTATTGGTATAAAGTTTAAGTGCCATGTTGATATTTCCTTAGTGAGTTATTCTTATTTCAATGTAATTGTTTAGATTGTCAGTTTCTGTCAGTAGTCGAACACACCTCTTGAATCCACCATTGTTGAAAGAGCTGCTGTTTAAATTGCGGATAAAGCTCCTGACTCAGGCTTAACTGTCGAATACGGTCAATCCGAAAGTGCCGAAAACTCTGTCGCAACTCACACCATGCCGCCAGCACAATCCGATCATTAAAATAACCTAAAGCAAAAGGCCACACGGTACGAGAACTGATACGTTGTTGTTCATCTGCATAATCGACGACAATTTTGACTTGCTGACGGATGGCCAAACGTACTTGCTCTACCAGATTTTCATCCACGGGTAACCAGGCGTTAATTGAGCGTAAGGTGGTTTGTTCAAGTAAATGTCGACAATGTTCAGGCAATACCGCATTGAGTTTCGCCAATACCGACGTTGAAGCCGATTTTAAAGCCAGATCTGGAATTTCACTCAACCAGTTTAAGGCTAGGAAGATGGCCTCAATTTCGGTTTCGTTCAAGGTCATTGGCGGTAACAGGAAATCTTCTTTGAGTTGAAAACCCAAGCCTGCCGCAGCATCAATATTCACACCTTCGGCGCGTAATGTTTCAATGTCACGATAGACACTGCGCTGACTAATCTGCAATCGCTCTGCCAATACCTGCGCAGTGACTGGATAGCGATATTCTCTGAGTAGTTGTAATAAATTGAGCAAACGGATCGATCGGCTCATACAGTCCCTATTTTTATTATGGATGACGGGAAAGCGAACTCTCCCCTCATGATCATTTTATCTTAAGCGGCTTAACTTTCAGTTAAATCAGCAACCTTGAGGAGGCTTTGTAAATAACCATGCAAGTCCTGCACGTTATGCGCGATGGTTAATGGCTGGTATTGCTGCAAAGTTTCAATACTGTGCACCCCATAACTGACCCCGATACGCGGCATACTCAGGTTTTGTGCCATTTCCAGATCGTAACTGGTATCCCCAACCATAATAGCGCGTTCAACCGCTACATCCATCTCGGCAAGAATCTCCTGCAACATCAATGGGTCTGGCTTGGACTTGGTTTCACTCGCGGCACGGGTAATATCGAACAGTGCATGGCTATTGGTTTGTGCCAATACACGGTCCAGACCTTTACGGCTTTTGCCTGTCGCTACGGCAAGCTTGAGACCTTGCTGCTTTAAATCCATCAATAGCTCAGCGACACCATTGAACCAGACATCACCTTTCGAGTTTGCCACATAATGATCGGCATAGCATTGCAAAAGCTCTTGATGCAAATTAGGTACTTGCGGAAACAGGATCTGCATCACTTCGGGTAAACCTAAACCAATAATGCTTTTCGCGGCTTCATCAGTCAGTGGCTGCTCAAATTGTTGTGCTGCATATTGCAAACTAGCCACAATCTGGCCTACCGAGTCGAATAAGGTGCCATCCCAATCAAAAATGATGAGTTCGATATTCTGCTTCATTTCTGCTTTCTCAACTCGTCAATCACCTGCTGCATATCTTCGGGCATCGGTGCATCAATCACTGGATAATTCGGAATTTCCAAACGCATGGCATGCAGGCACAAACGGCGTGCTGCTGGGCCGTTATACACTGTATTGTGTCCATATTTATCGTCCCCCACCAAAGGATGACCAATACTTAAACCATGTACACGAATTTGATGGGTACGACCTGATAATGGTGATGCATGAACCAGAGTTGCTGTTTTAAAGCGCTCAACCACTTTCCAGTCTGTCTTACTTGGCTTACCTTCAGAAGTAACACGGACACGACGCTCGCCATTGGCTAGTTCATAACGCAATAAAGGCGCATCAATCATTTGGCGATCCAGACTGACTTGCCCTTTGACAATAGCCGCATACGTTTTCTGGATCTTATGTTCGCGCAGGAGATCCTGTAGCAATTTTAGAGTACTGCGCTTTTTACTGACCATCACCAGACCTGAGGTATCACGGTCAATACGATGAATCAGTTCTAAATATTTTTTACCTGTGGCAGCCCGTAACGCTTCGATCAAGCCATAGGCCACACCACTACCGCCATGCACGGCGATACCCGAAGGCTTATTAATGACCAACAGACCTTCATCTTCATAAACCACACGGCTCAATAAGCTTTGCGCAACGCTATCGCTTACAGGTGCAGCCGTTTCATCCTTTTGTTCATAACGAATTGGTGCGACACGAATCTGGTCGCCAATGCTCAAACGTGTTTCTGCTTTTATTCTTTTTTTGTTTACGCGTACTTGCCCTTCACGAATCAAACGGTAGATTCGACTTTTTGGAACACCTTTTAATCGGGTAAATAAAAAATTATCTATTCGCTGCCCGTCTTGATGCTCATCCACGTCAAACCAAGTGACACTTTGCCATTGTTGTGTAGAATTCATACGCTCGATTAATCCAAGATTTGCTAAATATGATTAAAAAATGATCATTTAGCTAAGTTATTTCACAAGAAACCTAAACTTAGCCCATAGGCAGATGCTGCAAGGTTTGGTATATTCAGCGCACGGATACCACCGTAAGTGAGCATCAAATCAGAAATTTTATTTAGATAAAATTTTAAATCGATGAGATATTCACCAATAACTCGGATAGGTCCTAAAGAATTATGCCGACGCCGAAGGCTTATTATATCGGCAAAATGGCAAACTGTTGCGTTTAATTGTGCATCAGCACATACAGTTTGTTCAGAAAAAATATGTCGCCAGCAATTTGCTGGTTATTAAACGTAAACTGATCCACATCAGACAATTTGCTCCCTGATGTCGCATTCAGGCTAAAGCGTTGATGCATTGGAACTGCCAAGCAGAGATACGATGATCATTCCGTATCAAGACTTCCAGATGGATCGACTTCAATGCTTAATGACAGTGAAAGTCACCATCCAATGCACCGCTCACCCGCCAGTGAAGCGTACAGGAAACTTTGATTATGTCGGATCTAGTGATATTTCACAGATGTAAGACATGCCATGAAATATCAACGGATTCAAGATTGAAGCAGTATTGCTAACATCGGAATAACCGAATCAAAGCCCCCAGCTGGATACTTACAGCCAGTGGTTTCAGAGCTTCCTACACAAAGTTGCTTCTGAGTCTTGATCGCGCCAATTTGATGTTTGCTCAAAAATATTGGGCTTATTGTTTGTGTGTATCACTATTAGGTGTCACACCCATGAAACGTATGTTGATTAATGCAACCCACGCCGAAGAAGTTCGCGTTGCACTTATCACCGGTAATCGCCTTTACGATTTCGATTTAGAGAATCGTACTCGCGAACAAAAAAAATCAAATATTTATAAAGGTCATGTTACTCGCGTTGAGCCATCTTTAGAGGCGGTTTTCGTTGAGTACGGCGCACAGCGTCAAGGCTTTTTATCAATGCGAGAAATTGCAAACTCGTACTTCAAAGCTGACCCTCGTCAAACTTCAAACATCCGTGAACTCATCACTGAAGGCACTGAATTACTGGTTCAAGTTGAAAAAGAAGAGCGTGGCAACAAAGGTGCTGCCCTATCGACTTTCATTTCCCTTGCAGGCCGTTATTTAGTTTTAATGCCGAACAATCCGAAAGGTGGCGGTATCAGCCGTCAGATTTCAGGTTCGGTACGTGAAGAACTCAAAGAAATTTTAGCGTCTTTAAATGTACCGCGTGGCATGAGCGTGATCGTTCGTACCGCAGGTATTGGCCGCACTCAGGAAGAACTGCAACTCGACTTGCAACACTTACTTGACCTTTGGGCACAAATCCAAGGTTCAGCAAGTTCAGGTCCATCACCAATGCTGGTACATCAAGAAGCAGGCGTGGTGACACGTGCCATTCGTGATTATTTACGTGATGATGTGGCTGAAATCCTGATTGATAGTGAGCAAGCCTATAACGAAGCCTATAACTTCGTAAAAGCAGTGATGCCACGTCAGCTTGATAAATTAAAAACCTATACTTTAAATGAGCCTTTATTTGCTCACTTCGGTATCGAAAGCCAAATCCAGACTGCCTATGAGCGTGAAGTAAAACTGCCTTCTGGCGGTTCAATCGTGATTGACCAGACTGAAGCTTTGGTATCAATTGATATTAACTCGGCGAAATCAACTCGCGGTCACGATGTTGAAGAAACAGCACTCAATACCAACCTTGAAGCAGCTGAAGAAATTGCACGTCAACTTCGTTTACGTGATATCGGCGGTTTAGTGGTCATCGATTTCATCGACATGACCAAAGACCGTAACCAGCGTATGGTTGAAGCCAAATTACGTGAAGCAACGCAAAGCGACCGCGCACGTATCCAGTTCGGTCAACTATCACGTTTTGGCCTGATGGAAATGAGCCGTCAACGTTTACGCCCTTCTCTTGAAGAAGCGACAGGTTACGTGTGCCCACGCTGTCATGGTACAGGCATGGTGCGTGACTTACGTTCATTGTCACTTTCGATCATGCGTAAGGTTGAAGAAATTGCATTACGCGAACGTCAAGGTGAAGTTCAAGTTGAAGTCCCTGTTGAAATCGCAGCATTCTTATTGAATGAAAAGCGTCACAGCCTTGTTTACTTAGAACAAACGTCAAATGTTCGTGTAACAGTATTACCGCATCCGCACTTGGAAACGCCGCACTACCAGATCCAGTTCAATCCAGATGGTTTTGCGCCGTCGAGTTATGAACGTACTGAAGCAACTCGTTCGAGTGAAAAAGAACTCGGTTATGAGTCTTCTGACTGGCATTTGGAAGATGCAGAGCATCACCATGCACCTGCACAAAATCAAGCAGCTGCACCACAGAAGAAAGCAGCACAAAATGCGGCAGCACCAGCAAAACAAGCTCAACAGGCTGTTGCACAAAAGTCAGCAAGTCCTTGTGCATGGTTAGAAAACCTGTTTGTTCAAAAACAAGCGCAAACCACAGACCAATCTCGTTCGGCACAAAATGCTGCAGCTGCGATTGAGCAAATGGTAAATAATGGCGCAGTGAGCCGTGGCCAGTTTGGTCAGGTGAATGCACCTGTTGCCACTGAAACTGCTGCACCAGCGGCAAACAATGCCTATATCTCACAAAATCCTGTGAAACAGGAAACGCGTGAGCAGTTTGAGAAAGACGAAAAACCACATCGTCCGAATCAAAACCAGAAGAAACGTAAGCACAAAGAGCAACGTGAACAACACGCCCATGCACATGAACAACAAAATCAAGTGCACGAAGAAGTGGTTCAGTTGTCACGTCAGGAACAGCGCCAAGAGCAACGCGAACTGAAACGTCAACAAAAACGTCAGCAATCGCAAGAGCCTCAAAACCAGCAACAGCATCATGATGCTGCTCAAGGCAATGAGAATGCGCCATTACCACGTCGTGACCGCAACCAACAGCGTCCGAACCGTCCAAACCGTCATCGTGACCAAAGCGTGTTGAATGAAGCACCTGCGGCTACAACTGCAGCGCCTGCGAATCCACAACAGGTTAAAGTTGATGTTGTTGATGCACCACGTTCAGAACCAATGAACACGGCATTGATCGTGAACATTGACCAAGGTCAAAGTGAGATTGTTGCACTGAATCCACAACAAGCACCTGCACCTAAAGCAAAAGCTGAGGTTGCTCCTGCTGTTGTTGAAAAAGCTGAAACAAAACCTGCGGTTCAAGCAGAACCAGTCGTTGCGAAAGAAGCACCTGCTGCAACTGCAGAAGAAGCGGTTCAAGCACCTGTAAAACGTGCCAGCAATGATCCGCGTTCTCGCCGTCGTCAACGTGGTGCTCAAGCACCTCAGAAAGCCGCTGCACCAAAAGTTGCACCATCGCAAATTCCTGCGTTGGGTCAATACACGCTAGGTAGCTTGATTCGTCATGTGTATGGCGAAGACTGCACCATCTTGATTGAGCAGTTTGGTTTAATCACGACATTTAACCGCGCCCTACAAAAGTTTGCTGAGCAATATGCAAGCACTCTCGTTGTAGAAACAGTGGTTGAAGAAGAAAAGCGTCCTGTAACACGTGATGCTGAACTTCCAAGCAAGCAAGTCACTGAAGAAGCTGAACCAGCACCAGTGTTAGCATTAACACCACCTGAAGCATCCACAGTGCGTGTTGCAAACGATCCTCGTGAACGTCGTCGTTTAGCAAAACTTGCTGCTGAGCAAGCTAAAGAAGCGCATATTGCTTCGAACGCGACTCCAGCTCCTGTCGAAAACACTGAATCGAAAGAAGAAGTGAAAACAGAAGAAGCGGTTACTCCAGCAGAAGAAACTGTGGTTGCAGCGCCAGAGCAACAACCATTAGAGCTTGCGACTGAGACAACTGCAGCGCCAGCAGAAGTAGCACCAATTGAAGCTGTCGAAGCACCAGTGGCTAAAGCTGAAGCGAAGTCTGAAGTAACAACTAAAGTTGCTGAGAAAGCCCAAGCTGCTGAAAAAGCAGAACAGGCAGCACCTGCAACTGAAGCAGAGTCTGAAGACGAAGCTGCAAAAGCAGAAAAAGAGAAATCGAGCCGCCCGCGCCGTCCACGTGGACGTCCACCCAAAAAAGCTGCAGCTAGCAATGAGTAATTTGCTAAATTGCACTCAATAAGGCTAAGCCTAGTCATTTCGGTGACTAGGCTTTTTTGTTATTTTGTCAAATTAGGTTGATTGCTCTAGGGACTTACCATTACAAAACAGCATCAACGACAATGGTGTGAATGGTTGTGTTCTTACGGATAGCCATTTTTGGATTGATCGAAAAATAAACAGGATTGATATGAGCCAAACTACGCAGACCGATATTATTACTCTTGGTGATGTCGCTACTCGACTTCCAAACTTCATTACTAAAGTACCTCATATCCTTAATGGTCTTAAACAGGCATATTTACGTACGCCATCTTCTCCCGCTGGTTTAGGTATTGCCTTTGAAAAAGCAGTCAAGCGTAACCCTCAAGGCATCGCACTGTTATTTGAAGATCAAAGCTATAGTTATCAGGCCTTAAATGAATGGGCAAACCAGATTGCACATTACTATTTATCTCTGGGTGCAAAAAAAGGTGATGTGATTGCTGTGATGGTTGAGAACCGTCCAGAATTGATTGCCAGCATTGTTGCTTTAGCAAAAATCGGGGTCACCATTGCGCTTGTAAATACCTCTCAAGTCGGTAAAGTACTCGCGCATAGTATTAATCTGGTCAATCCAATTGCAGTAATTGCGGGTGAAGAAGTCCGTGCTGCAATCGATGAAGCACGTCAGGATTTAAAAGTTGCTCAAGACCGTTTCCACTGGTTTGCTGATCAGGAAACCCGTAAAAATGCAGATGTAGCACCAGAAGGCTACGTCAATCTAGCGCTACAAATTGACCAGTTCCCGAAATTCAACCCATCCACCACACGTACCGTAACGGGTAAAGATGGCTTGTTCTATATTTACACTTCAGGCACCACTGGTTTGCCAAAAGCCGTGATTTTTACGCATAGCCGCTGGACACTTGCTTACGGTACCTATGGTCATATTCTCAATCTTGGCAAAGATGATGTGATGTATGTCACCCTACCGCTTTACCATGCAACAGGTGTGGTGGTGTGCTGGTGTGGCGTAATTGCAGGCAGTGCAACGCTTGCAGTACGTCGTAAATATTCAACCAGTGCCTTCTGGAAAGATGTACAGAAATTCAATGCTTCTGCGATTGGTTACGTCGGTGAACTTTGCCGCTACCTGATTGATGCACCTGCAACAGAACTGGATCGTGCCCATCGTGTCACCAAAATGATTGGTAATGGCATGCGTCCAAATATCTGGGGCAAATTCAAAGAGCGTTTTGGTGTTGAAGAAGTCCTTGAACTTTATGCTTCAAGCGAAGGTAATGTCGGTTTCAGCAATATCTTTAACTTTGACAATACCGTCGGCTTCTCTCCTACGCCTTATGCCATCGTTGAATTTGACAAAGAAAAGAACGAACTGGTACGCGACAAAAAAGGCTATTGCAAAAAAGTCAAAACTGGTGAAGTGGGCTTACTGATTGGTAAGATCACCAGTCGCTCGCCTTTCGATGGTTATACCGACCCTGAAAAGAACAAATCTGTGATTATGAAAGATGTATTCACTCAAGGTGACTCATACTTCAATACAGGCGACTTGGTCCGTGATATCGGCTTCCGTCATGCACAGTTTGTGGATCGTCTAGGCGACACATTCCGCTGGAAAGGGGAAAATGTTTCGACCACTGAAGTTGAAAACATGGTGTGCGAGTATGAAAAAATCGCAGAAGCAGTGGTATATGGCGTAGAAATTCCAAATACCAACGGTCGTGCTGGCATGGCAGCCATTACCTTGGTCGATGGTGTCGAGCTAAATGATGCAGATTTAAGCGAAATGGTGAACGTATTTAAAAAATGTTTACCTTCATATGCCATTCCTGTGTTTTTACGCGTACAGGAAAAGGTCGAAACCACAGGTACATTTAAATACCAGAAGAATAAATTGAAAGAAGACGCGTTCAATCCGAGCAAAACTTCTGAACGTTTATTGGTTTTATTACCTGGTGAAAGCAGCTATTGTGATGTAAATACTGAGATCTTTGACAATATTCAAAGCTATCAATACCGTTTCTAGTTTATTTTTTAGCTAAATAAGAGGAAATCGTGCTTTTTATAAACAATCATGCACATGTTTTTAAATTTCCTCTTGTGTTAGCTGAATAACTTGCTAGAATACGCAACATCAAAACGAAGACGCATTTAGAACAAATTAGTTTTTCTTGCGAAGCTTGTTGAAATACTTGCTTAGGGTCGTTAGCTCAGTTGGTAGAGCAGCGGACTTTTAATCCGTTGGTCCCGCGTTCGAGTCGCGGACGACCCACCATCTAATGTTTTGAGAGTTTGTAAAATGTATTTTACAAACGCCTGTAAGAGGTTAAGCTACAGAAAATCATAGATTTTCTCTTGCGCTCAGGTAAAACGTTGTTTTACTTATCCTCGCTCAGGGTCGTTAGCTCAGTTGGTAGAGCAGCGGACTTTTAATCCGTTGGTCCCGCGTTCGAGTCGCGGACGACCCACCAGATTCTAAAAAGCCTCATCATTTGATGAGGCTTTTTTATTTTGTCTTCGATATCTTTCCAAATGATGACAAAACCAAAATCTATGCTTTAAGCTTCCCTGCTCAAAGCACACATAATTTTTAAACTATAAAAATTTTTCTAGCACCGAATTTAAAAAGATATGCCCCTGCTCGGTACAGGCAATTCGCCCCTCATCAGCAACAAGGAGTTTTTTCTCACGCAACTGATGCAATGTCTCATTCAAATCTTCCAACGCAAGCCCTGTACGCTGCGTATAAAACTCGGTCGCCACACCTTCATTTAAACGCAATGCGTTCATCATAAATTCGAAAGGTAATTCCTCTGCTTCAATGCGTTTCATTTGCACATGTTCAGCAGGGACTTTAGCCAAATAATCTTTAGGTAAGCGGGTTTTCTGGAAACGATAGATTCCATCAGGACGCGTGACCTTGCCATGCGCACCAGCTCCAATCGCCAGATAATCACCAAATTGCCAATAATTCAGATTATGTGCCGATGGCTTTTCCTTACGCCAAGCCGAAACTTCATAATTCACATAACCATTGGCCTTCAAATATGCCTCACCTTGCTCCTGAATATGCTCTAGAACCTCGTCTTGGGGCAATACAGGCTGGGTTCGGAAGAAAACCGTGTTTGGCTCAATGGTCAGCTGATACCAGCTAATATGCGTCGCTCCGTGCTCTACAGCCAATCTAAGATCCGTTAAGGCCTGTTCTTCTGTTTGCTGAGGTAAGCCGTGCATCAAGTCTACATTTACGCGCTCAAAGCCTGCTTGTCGTGCCTGCTGAATCGCATCAAGTGCATTATTGGCCGTATGAATCCGTCCTAAACGCTGTAAATGTTCAGGATCAAAACTTTGTACACCCAAGGATAAACGGTTAATCCCCGTAGCAAGATAATCCGCAAACGGGTCATGCTCAACGGTTCCCGGATTGGCTTCCAGCGTAATTTCACAATCTGGCTCAAACGCTAAACACGCTTTCAACTGTTCAAATAACCATTGATACCCTTGTGCAGAGATCAGCGAAGGTGTTCCGCCACCAATAAAAACACTGTGAATCGATCGGCCTTGCGCCATTTCAACCTGAGTTTCAAAATCTGCCACCAGTGCAGCCAGATATTGCTGTTCCAGTTCTAACGACAATTGTCCATCAGGTACAGCATGCGAGTTAAAGTCACAATAAGGACATTTACGGACACACCACGGCATATGGATATACAAGGAAAGCGGAATATTTGCGGGGTTTAAATGGCTCAAGATAGCAGCTCAATGACAGAACCCTGCTATTTTAACATGACTCGCGCATTCGGCTTATCATCATCTACGTATTCAGTTAGACTGAGGATAACCAAGAACAATTAGACCGATAATATGATGAAAATTTCTAGCCAATTACTTTTTATTCTTCCCCTGACTTTAGGGATTGGCATTGCCATGGCCTTTCAGACTGCAATCAATACACAACTGCGAGAGTATCTAAACTCTCCCCTGCAAGCCGCTCTACTTTCTTTTTTTATTGGCACGATTGTGCTGGCACTACTGGTCTGTTTTCAGAGTGCCAATAAGCCGAGTTTAAGTGAAATTTCACAAATTCCCTGGTTTCTATGGCTAGGTGGCTTTCTTGGGGTTTATGCGATTAGTTTGAGCATTTATACTGCACCCAAGCTCGGATTGTTAACGTTTTCAGGTTTGGTCATTTTCGGGCAACTGGTGATTTCGATGTTTATTGATCACTTTGGCTGGTTAGGTACAGAAAAAACACCGATTAACTGGCAACGCCTGCTCGGTAGTATTGTGATTTTTATTGGGGTGCTCCTCACCCTGCAACGCTGATTCCTCCTCATTTTAATAAGAGTATTTTTTGTGTCCCATGTCACAACCAAGCGGTTTGAACTCAAACAGCTATTCCATTTGATGTTTCCCATCCTGATCACCCAGTTTGCTCAAGCGGGTTTGGGTCTGATCGATACCATTATGGCAGGTCATCTTTCTGCGACAGATCTGGCAGCCATCGCAGTCGGTGTCGGGCTATGGATTCCAATTATGCTGTTATTTGCAGGCATCATGCTGGCAACGACCCCCTTGGTCGCTGAAGCACGCGGCGCAAAAACACCAGAGAAAATACCGACCATTGCCCGTCAGTCTTTATGGGTCGCCGTGATTCTGGGTACTGTGGCAATGTTGATCCTGCAATGTATGCCTAGATTTTTGCCGTTGTTTGGCGTACCTGAAAGCTTATTACCCAAAGCCAGCCTGTTTCTTCATGCAATTGGCTTCGGTATGCCTGCGGTGATGATGTATGCTGCGTTACGGAGCTACTCCGAAGCCTTGGGACATCCACGTCCGGTCACCGCAATCAGCTTAATCGCCTTGCTGGTATTGATTCCGCTAAACTTTATGTTTATGTACGGCTTCGGGCCGATTCCAGCACTTGGTAGCGCAGGCTGTGGTTTTGCAACAGCCATCTTGCAATGGTTAATGTTCATTACACTGGCTGTGTATGTGTCAAAAGCCAAAGCCTATAAGCAGGCGCCTATTTTTACCAAATGGGAAAAACTTGATCCAGTTTGGATTAAACGAATTCTGAAACTCGGCTTACCGATTGGTCTGGCCGTTTTCTTTGAAGTCAGTATTTTTAGCACAGGCGCGATTGTGCTTAGCCCACTCGGTGAAAATGCGATTGCAGCACATCAAATTGCAATTTCAGTCACCTCTCAACTGTTTATGATTCCGCTTTCATTAGCAATTGCCTTAACGATTCGTGTCGGCATGTATTATGGCGAGCAGAACTGGCACGCAATGCGTCAGGTACAAACCGTGGGATTAATTAGCGCTACGATTTTTGCGGCTTTCACAATGACGCTGATTGTTCTGGCACGTCCTTATATCGTGGCAATCTACACCACAGATGTGGATGTGATTCCTGTAGCAATGTATCTGCTCTGGTTTGCAATGGCGTATCAATTGATGGATGCATGGCAAGTGAGTGCGGCAGGTTGTTTACGAGGGATGCAGGACACGCAAGCACCGATGTGGATTACCTTAATGGCGTATTGGGTGATTGCCTTCCCGATTGGTTTATATCTCGCCCGTTATACCTCTTGGGGTGTGGCAGGTGTCTGGTTGGGTCTGATTATTGGCTTAAGCATTGCCTGTGTATTGCTGATCAGCCGTTTGTATTTAAACAATAAACGTTTGGCAAAAATGACGCTCACGACCTAATGACAATCCATTTTTAACAAGAAAAGACATCAAGGGGGCATGGACGCTGCCTGCGATTGATCCTCCCGTCATTACTTTCAAAAACATGATTTTTAGATCATGCACCATATAGCCAGTACAGTTTGCATGCCTACAGTTGCTGATAGTAGCACTCTTATACCTGCTTACATCACTTAACATTTTGTTATAGGCAATTTAAGTTTTGTCACCTATGATCAAGGTATCACTTTGAAACTGGATCGTATGAGGTCAAGTCCTTATGGCAAAACATGCAAGCTCTCCCAGTAAGCGTTTTCTAAAACTGGCTGGTATGACCGCAAGTATTGCCAGCAAAAGCGTGGCGAACTCTATCCGCAATCTCACCGCAGATGAAGAACAGAAAAATGCAGCGCGTAGCCAGCTGTTTCAGGACATCGGTCTACAGATTGCCGATACCCTCGGAGAAATGAAAGGCGCAATGATGAAAGTCGGGCAAATCGCCTCACAATATAAGGATATTTTCCCGCCAGAAGTCGCCAAAGCCATTGCCAAACTGCAACGTCAGGCCCCAGCAATGCCTTTTTCCGCGATTCAACAACAAGTTGAAAAAGAACTGGGTAAACCGTTAAACCAGATTTTTAGCTCTTTTGAAACAGAACCTTTTGCTGCCGCATCAATCGGACAAGTCCATCGTGCAGTGCTGCCAAATGGGCAAGCCGTTGTGGTAAAAGTGCAGTATCCGGGTGTGGATCAGGCCTGTGAAAGTGACTTAAAACAAGTACGTCTTGCCTTACGATTGATGGGCGTATTAAAAATTGACAAGAAGCTGCAAGATCAACTGTTTCAGGAAATTCAGGACAGCCTCTCAGCCGAATTAAACTATGAAATCGAGGCCCAAAATCTGGAAGTATTTAAAACCTTCCATGAAAAGCTCGATCCTCAAGTGATCATCCCAACCGTTTATAAAGACTATTCATCTCGTCGCGTACTGACCCTAAGTCTGGAACAAGGTGAATCTATCGAAACGGCAAGTACATGGTCAGTTGATACACGTAATCAGATTGGACGTCGCCTGATTCGTGCCTTGGGACAGGAAATGTTTTTCTTAAAACGCTTTCACTGCGACCCGCACCCAGGCAATTTTGCTTTCCGTGAAGATGGCAGTGTGATTATTTACGATTACGGTAGCGTCAAAACCTTATCGCCTGAAATCGTTCAGCACTTTAAGGCGCTGGTCAATGCCGCTCGTCAGGAAAATATTACCCAAGTTGAAGACTTACTGGCGGAACTGCATTCGATTGCCGAAAAACAGAAATTCCCAAGTGAGTTATATACGCAATGGATTGAAATTCTATTGCGCCCATTAACGACCAATTATGATTTTGCAGAAAACTCATCACATCATGATGGTATGTTGCTGGTGAAAAAATCGCTTAAATACTGGGATGTCTTTAAACCATCACCAGATACGCTCATGGTTAACCGAACTATTTCTGGACATTACTGGAATCTGATTCATCTCAAAGTGCATGACAATCTCAATGATTTATTTGAAGAATTAGTTCCAAATTAGCCTATCTAATACCCTCTTGTGTTGTTGCAACAAGTTAGAGGGTTATCTACTTAGATCAATTTCTATATACAGCTGACTTGAAAAGACATGAATTGACTTCATATATTGTTATGTTATAACATTTCTATCAACAATAGGAGTCATTCAAAATGCGTAAAGATATCCATCCTGCTTATCAACAAGTCTTGTTCCACGATACCAATGCCGATGCTTACTTCTTAATTGGTAGCACCCTGCAAACTAAACAGACCAAGGAATATCAAGGCAAAGTTTATCCCTACGTGACGCTTGATATTTCAAGTGCATCACATCCGTTTTATACCGGTGAGCAACGTCAGGCCAGCAATGAAGGTCGTGTTGCAAGCTTTAACAAACGCTTTGCACGTTTTAACCGCAAAGGTTAATTTTAATTTAAGTTTCACCCATTAAGCTGAAAGCATTAGAAGTCTAAGGTTAACTCTCCTCCACTTAGACTTCTTTTTTTTATGTCTTGATTCCAGCCTTAGGAATCTGTCTTTTGCTGTCCTACCACACCAAACTCAATCGGTGTTTTCACATAGAATAGTGAAATCTCTTTAGCATTGAGATAGCTCAATAATTCAGTCGCTTGTTGCTCTGTTACCGCAAATTGAATCTGTACAGGTCGATCCGCCAATTCAAAGAAACTGGCAGAATGAAATAGGCCTTGATGGTCAACACCTTCCAGCCCAGCCAATACCGTCGCCCCACGTAAATTCATCTGTTTGGCAACGGCCAATAGCCATTCACTGATCGGCTGTCCCTGATAGGAACGATTTTGTGCGGTATAAAAGGTAATTAAAAATCCATTCATTACGATGACTCCCAATTATGCAGCACTGAGCCATTGATGCAGGCTCATTCCCAGAATAGTAAACAATAGCGATCCAACCACATGAATCACGATTGCTGCACAGGCATAGCCCAATTTACCACTTTGTAATAAGGCAATAATCTCGGCAGAAAATGTCGAAAATGTTGTGAGCGCGCCACAAAAGCCTGTAATCACAAACAGTTTATAATTGGGACTGAGTGAACTTTGAGAAAAATATGAAATGGCAAAACCAATAATAAAGCCGCCAACAAAGTTGACCGTGACCGTACCCAAAGGAATATTCGGGAAAATAGGATTGAGTTTTAGACCCAGAAACCAGCGCAACCATGCACCTAATACCGAGCCTAAAGCAATTGAAAGTAATGGATAGTACATGATTTACCCCAAGAACAAAGTTGGAGCGAAAGAATGATGAGACATAGATGTATAGCAATTATTCTGAAGATTTTTCATGGGCGAACTCCAAAAATGGGAACAGAGCACGCACGAACCTACGTCCCCTGTTCAGGGTAACGTAGGCATCATTAGCCATTCTGGCGGTTTGTAATAGGAGGAATGCCATCTCCTTTGCTCTAAAATAACATATTTTTTAAGCAACTCAATCGCTCTTTTTAAGCAGAATTGCACTGTGTATAAACATAGAGTTATCCACAATTCAGCTAGATGTTGCTAAAACTTTTCCCCAGCCCCATCAAAATTTCAGGCAGATGCGACAAAAGCAAAGGCGGGGATCTATACATGATTCGTCAATATATAAATGACCACTTTGAACATAAACGGCGAATACACCAACGACTTCTCTTCTGCATTTTCAATGTTATGATGCTGCTATTGATTCAATCAACATGGAATTTTAGACATGACTCAAAGCTTATTGGCACAACTTAAAGATGGCTCGGCAAAGTTTGCAGATGTATTGGCATTTATCGAAGCTCGTTATCAACATACCCCAACTGCATTCCAGAACGGCGCGCAATCTAATGCTGCGACTGAAAATCAAGGCAGTGCCAAAGTACTCAGCTTTGCTAAAATTGAAGGCTTAAATCAAGCGGACACACTCAGTTTATTTGCAGAACATTATGCCTCTGTGTTGGCAACGCCTGAAGCAACAGACCATCAAAATATCCGTCAGTTTATGCAAAATGGCTGGGATGGGGTTAAGTTCGAAGGTGAAGCTTTAACTGCCAAATAATAGAAAAAGGAGGTAGTTAACCTCCTTTTTTATGCTCATCTGTTGTGGATGACACGATTGGTCGGGCAAGTTTTCGTAGATCGGTGGTTAAACTATAAAAATCGCCACCCATTTTGCCAACACTATCCAGTTGTTGCTGGTCGATCATTTGACCATCCCAGAGCCGATCATCGACATAGATTGATTTCACATCCAGCAAAGCCACCGTACCACCCGATGGAAGCGTACTCAGTTGCAGAACCTCTCTTAACTGACATTCATAACGAATCGGTGCATGTTTGACAGATAAAGCGGCCACCGAATGGCTTGGCTCAGACTCAATCTCGGCAAACTCAAATTCGCTTTGCGCTGGAGGCAATAAAGCACAGGATAAATTCATCTTTTCCAGCAATTGTGAATTCACGATATGCACCACGCACTCTCGTGTATCCATCAGATTGCGAATGGTATCTTTATCTTGCCCATTTCTGGGGTTGACCTGTGAATACCATAAAATAGGTGGATTACAGCTGGCGACATTAAAAAATGAATAAGGTGCAATATTGGCGATACCCTCTTTGGAGAGAGTACTAATCCAAGCAATCGGTCGAGGCGAAATTCCACCCACCAATAAGCGATAGATATCATTTGCTTCTAACGCTGAGGTCTCAAAAATCATCGTAAAAATACATCCGATTTAAGGACGTTCAGCATATTGAGGTAAATCATCCGCAATACAATCCCACTCTGCTTTAGAAGCAGCGAAGATATGCATGCTTGGCTTTTGCTGTAATGGTGTATCCAGAGTTCCGATTCTTAAACGATAAAGCTCAGGCTGCGCATCCCGTGAACTGACCAGTGGAGAACCACATTCACCACAGAACCAGCGATACACCCCAGATGCAGCAAACTTTTTAACTAGCGCTTCACCTTGTACAATTTTAAACGCTGTACTGCTTATGGGTGCATTGGTGGCATAGGCCGTACCATTGGCTTTGCGGCAACGCTGGCAATGGCATTGTACGATCTCGCCGATTTCACCATGAATCTCATAATGAATTCCATTACATAAACAACTGCCACGATACACGGGTGAAGCTTGAGACATTGGTCATTCCTTGGATGATTTTTCCACTAAAAATATAGGCTAGATCTTGTCACCATGCAAATTACAAATCCTATTTATTCAGACTTTTTGGTCTAATACTTTTTGAGCGCGGGCATGATCGATATCCTTTTCCCAATGCGCAATTGCAACTGTCGCCACACAATTGCCGATCAAGTTTGTGCAAGCACGTACAATTCCAATGAACCAATCTACTGACAACAATAAAACCAAACCAATGGTCGGAAGACTAGGAATGACGGATAAGGTCGCCGCCAAAATAACTAAAGCTGAACCAGGAATACCGTGCGCACCTTTTGAAGTCACTAAAGAAACCAGTAAAATTGCGAGTAGATCATGCATGGATAAATCGATATTGCAGGCTTGTGCAATAAAGATGACCCCGAGGGTTAAGTAAATAGAGAATCCATCTAGATTAAAAGAATAACCCGTAGGAATTACCAAGCCGACCGTCGAATCCTGAATGCCTAAATTTTTCAACTTTTTCATGATCTGTGGTAATACAGAATCAGAAGATGCTGTTCCCAATACGATGGAAAGCTCGGCTTTAAAATAATTGAGAAATTTGAATATATTTAAACCTGCAACTTTCAGGATTCCACCCAAAACAATCAGCACGAATAGAGTACAAGTCACATAAAATAACAAGACTAAATAACCAAGCTGGATCAGCGAATCCACTCCAAATTTTGCAGTGGTGTACGCAACCGAACCGAACACCCCGATTGGAGCCAGACGGATAATCAAAGCCATCATTTTAAAAAACACTTCAGAAAATGCTTCAATTGCCTTGCAAACCAGTTCTGCTAAATGTTTTGGGATCAGTAGTAAGGCGACACCAAATAAAATCGCAATCAACAGAACCTGTAAAATATCACCACGGGCAAACGCATCTACAAATGTTTTAGGAATAATATGGAGTAAAAAATCTGATCCCGAACTGATGCTATGTGCACGTTCGGTATAAACATTTAAATCATTGCCATCTAGCTTGGTGACATCAATATTCATCCCGACACCTGGTTTGAATACATAGGCAACCACAATCCCCAAAATCAGTGCAATACTGGTGACCACTTCAAAATATAAAATTGTTTTTGCACCAACTTTCCCCATTTTTTTAATGTCATTTGCGCCATAGATTCCCAGAACGACCACACAGAAAACAATAGGTGCAATCAACATCTTGATCAGCGCAATAAAGCCATCCCCGAATGGTTTTAAAGCTAAAGAAAAATCGTGAAAGCTAACCCCAATAACAATACCGAGAATTAATGCAAAAACAACTTGAGCAAATAGGCTGGACTTGAACTTTTGCAACATTGAACATTCATCAATAAAAAGATAAATATCAACACTGCAAAAAACTCGCCAATAGCTAAGAATAAGGTGATTTAGAACATGAAAAATACAGAAATTTTAAATAACGCTTTTAAAAACATTATCTTGTCGGGGCACACTCTAATCGGCGATGTACACCCTCTCCAGCGACTCGCCCAGTTGCGAAGCAAGCTGTCAGTAAATAGCCACCCGTTGGTGCATCCCAATCCAGCATTTCACCACAGCAAAATACATAAGGATTCGAGTGTAATTGCAGTTGTGAAGATAACACCTCTTGCTTCACCCCACCCGCACAACTAATAGCTTCTTCAATCGGGCGAAAGCCTGCCAAAGGAATACGAAGCTGTTTGATCTGCTGTGCCATTTGCTTGGCATCTGACCATAAGCTTTTTTCGACGATTTCCCGAAGCAGATTAATTTTGACATTGTCCAATCCTGCTTTACGCCAAAGATTGGTCAAAGACTGTTTTTTATTCGCCTGTAATTTCTTTTCTAATTGCTCAACGCTGACATCTGGCAGTAGGTCTAGCTGTAATTGTAGAGATTGCTGTTGGGCAAGCTGCGCTCTGAGATCACGACCCAATTTATAAATCACGCCACTCTCAAAACCATAATGGGTAATGATGATATCGCCATGGGTTTGCTGTTCAGGCCATACCCATGCATTGACGCGCTTAAGCGGTTGTCCGAAACATTCTTGCATAAATGGCGACCATGTTTTCAAAACACCAGCATTGCTGGCCTGAAAAGGCGCGATTTCATTCTTTGAGAGCCATTGTTGCCACGCACCATCACTGCCCAATTGCGACCATGACACCGCGCCACAGGCCAGTACAATCGCATCATAACTGGCACTAAAACGTTGCGTCTGAGTTTCCAGAGTGAGTTGATTATTGGATAAATCCACACAACGATGGCGATAATGAAATTTTACGCCAGCACTCATCAACCGCTTTAACCATGCACGGAGTAACGGCGCTGCTTTCATTTCTACAGGAAAGACGCGTCCCGAACTGCCAACATAGGATTCAATCCCCAGACCTTGCATCCAGTTCTGAATCCATTGTGCATCCCATTGCTTGACCCAAGGTCCCAGCCATTGTGTCTGGTCATAACGCTGGATAAAAGCCTCAACAGGCTCAGCATGGGAAATGTTTAAACCTGTTTTACCTGCCATTAAAAACTTGCGTGCAGCCGACGGTTTCTGTTCGAACACGTCAATTTCATAATCATATTGACTCAACACCTCAGCAGCCATCAAACCTGCTGGGCCTGCCCCAATAATGGCAACACGCTTAGGCATCGCGGTTCTCTTGGGCATTTTGACCTTGCAACGGTGCGAAATCATCAAAACGGGTTGCGTAACCTTTTGGCTTACTAATGATCAATTGCTGGCAAAGTTCGCCGCGTTCCAGATATTTGATTTCAAAATGCGTTCGAGCTGAATCCGCTGCAATTTTTTGTTTTTCATAAGGTAATTTCCATACTTCAATCAGTTGTTGCTCTGCTTCATCAATATATTCGGGAATATTACTGGCTAAGGTAATGGTTCCATCTGGCTGAAGGCGAGAAAGCAGGAATTCGAAAAATGGCATATTGAGCCAGCGCTGCGCTGGATTATGTGGTTCTGGATTCGGATAAAGAATAAAAAATTGTTGTACTTGTGCCGGGAACAAGGCATGCACCACCCAAGGCAAGGCATCGGCATGAACAGGATTTAAATATTCCCGAGCTTCCAGCTGATGCTGTTTTTGCATCGCCAAAAATTTTTCTTTGGTTCGCTCAATTGCATACAACGTGGTTTGCGGGTTTTGTCCCGTAAATAACAAGGCATGTTTACCTTTTCCAGCACCAATTTCCACACAAATCGGTGTATTAGAAATGGCCTTAAAATCACGAGGGGCTTGCATACGTTGTGCTTGAAATTGACGAATCGACATAATCTCATCAAACTATCTAGAAATCGGCATAAGTCTAACAAGTCACCTTACTTTTGCCTAATCTATTTAGGGTTTATTAACATTTCACCTTGCGAGCTAAAGCTCTCATTGCGACAGAGAGCATTTTTTAGCTGATACAAGGCATGACTTATGAAGTTTAGCTATTCTAAATGAATAAGGCATAACACAGTAGCAGCAAAAAATGCTCCTGTCCCATAGGGTTATGGCTAAAACCTCCCTAAACTTCGTTATGGAACTTGACAAGGGGATCGCCATTGTCTACGTTTCATGCCTTGTTTATGTCGTTTTAGCTAATAACGCAATGCATGGCTGAAATGTCAACAAACCCTCTTTGTTTTAGGAATTTTCTATGCCACGTACATTCCCCTGCCCGCGTTGTGGTGAAACCAGCACTTGGGAAGGTAATGCATTTCGTCCATTCTGCTCAGAACGTTGCAAGATGATTGATCTCGGTGCCTGGGCCAGTGATGAGTACAAATTGCCAACCCAAGATACACCACAAGCAGAGATGAAACGCCACGAAGATGATTATGAAGACTAATCATCTTCTATTCATCTGCTAAGTCCAGATTCGGTTCAGCACATTGAGCCAGTTGCCCCAGCAGATTTTCTCAATCAATTCTTTTGAATAGTGGCGCTGTTGCATCGCAGCAATCAGTTGCGCTAAGCCCGTAACGTCTTGCAGCTCTGTACTGATCAGCGCGCCATCAAAATCTGAACCGAAGCCAATATGGTCTTCGCCAAGGCGATCCATCATATATTCCAGATGATCCAGAATCAGTTCAAGTGGCGTGTCCGCATTCCGCTGCCCATCAGCGCGTAAAAAGGCCACATCAAAATTGACCCCGACCATGCCCCCACTCTCAGCAATTGCCTTGAGTTGTGGATCAGTAAGATTACGTACTTGGGGACATAAAGCGTGTGCATTGGAATGGGTAGCGACAATCGGTTGCTGCAAAATATCGACCGTGTCCCAAAATGCACGTTCATTCATATGCGATACATCCACCACCATTTTCTTTTCAGCACAGCGTCTTAATAAGGCTTTACCCGCTATGGTCAGGCCTGCACCTGTGTCGGGTGAATGAGGAAAACGGGCATTTAAACCATGTCCAAACTGGCTCACCCTGTTCCATAAGGGGCCGATACTCCGTAACCCTGCCTGATAAAAAACATCGAGCAAGTCTGGGTTGTCCTGTAAAGCTTCCGCCCCTTCCATGTGTAGCACTACAGCCAGTTGACTTTGAGTACGGCAATCCTGAATCTGTTGCACCGAGGTACACAGTTGAATCTGCTCGGAAGCCTGCACCAGCTGCTGCGCCAGCTCGAGTTGTGCCAGACAGATCTGCTCAACCTGCCGTTGAGTGAAATCTTCGGCATTTTTATCCATAAGCTTATCGGGATGATGTTGTTTCACATAAGCAAATGGCGGTAGAAAAATTGCAAACATGCCGCCTACAAATCCCGCCTGCTGGCAGCGCTTTAAATCCAGTTGTCCTGGCAAATGTTCATGTATAAAAGCCTGTACGGGGTCCGCTTGATCGCTGAGCCATAACCGTGTCAGCAGATCATTATGACCATCGAAAACTACAACTTTGTCGTGATTTAGACCATGCGTCATGAGGAAGATTCGCCGGTAATGCTTTGCACAGGAATTTTTTGCTGAAGTGCCAATTGTTTTGAATTCTTGCTATTTCGAAATACCAATTGCGCAAGAGATGAGGCCTGTTCACTGTCACGGCGTGCTTGTTCAATCAGATAATGATCGCTAGATTTACCACACACAGGATCAGCATTGGCAGCATCACCTGTGAGCATATAGGCCTGACAACGGCAGCCGCCAAAGTCGCGCTGTTTGTCTGGGCAACTACGGCAACTTTCTGGCATCCATGCATCGCCACGGAAATGGTTAAAACCAGTGGATGTGTACCAGATCTCCGATAAAGATTGTTCACGAACATTCGGAAACGCAATCGGTAGCTGACGTGCTGCATGACATGGCAATGCCGTGCCATCAGGCGTCACCGTAAAGAAAATTTTACCCCAACCATTCATACAGGCTTTTGGTCGCTCCTCATAATAATCAGGCACCACAAAGATCAACTTACACGGATGATTCTGCTGGCGAAGTTTTTCTCGATAGGCATTGGTTACCTGTTCGGCACGCGTCAACTGTTCTTGAGTAGGCAATAGGCCCTGACGGTTTAAAAAAGCCCAACCATAAAACTGACAGATTGCCAGTTCAACCGTATCAGCATTCAGCTCCAGACACAGCTCAATAATCTGTTCAATCTGGTCGATATTATGTCGATGAATCACGAAATTCAGCACCATCGGATAGTCATATTGCTTGACCAGACGGCACATTTCATATTTCTGTTCAAAGGCATGTTTTGAACCAGCCAAAGCATCATTCACCACAGGATCACTGGCCTGAAAACTGATCTGGATATGATCCAGTCCAGCCTGTTTGAGTTGAGCAATACGCTGCTCATTCAGGCCCATTCCCGAGGTGATTAAGTTGGTATAAAAACCTTGCTGATGCGCATGCGCAACCAGTTGTTCCAGATCTTGCCGAACCAGCGGTTCCCCACCAGAAAAGCCCAGTTGCACCGCACCCATCTGCCGTGCCTGATCAAACACATCACACCATTCTTGCGTGCTCAGTTCATTTTTATGCTGGGCATAATCCAGAGGATTCGAACAATAAGGACATTGTAAAGGACAACGATAGGTCAACTCCGCCAAAAGCCAGAGCGGTAAACCAACGCCTTCTGTCATCGCAAATCAATCCAGTATTGTTGCTGCGCAACGCGCATATAATCGACCACATCCTGCTCGATTTCTGCAATGTCACCAAACTGCTGTTTCAACAAGGCCACAATAGCCGCAACATTCTGCTGTCCATTAATATGCTGTCCAATCGCTCCAGCACTGTCATTCAGCTTGATCATGCCTTCTGGATATAAGATCACAAAAGCATTTTGTGCAGGCTCAAACTGAAAGCGGTAACCTTGTCGCCAAGTCGGAATCAGGTTTAAATCAAATTCTGCATTACTCACGAAATAACCCCTTATGCCAGACAGGTTGTGTGGTCACGGTATGATACGGCGCTTGCTCATGCACATAGGCCAAGGTCAGCGCATCCAGAATACTCCAAAGAATATCCAGCTTGAATTGCAGGATTTCCAGCATACGCTGCTGCTGTTCATAGGTGGTAAATGAGTCCAGTGTAATATTCAAACCATGCTCCACATCGCGACGAGCCTGACTTAAACGCGAACGGAAATAGTCATAACCCTGATCATTAATCCACGGATAATGCTGCGGCCATGAATCAAGACGGGACTGATGGATTTGTGGCGCAAATAATTCGGTCAGGGAACTGCTGGCTGCTTCACGCCATGTGGCACGGCGAGCAAAATTGACATAAGCATCCACCGCGAAACGCACGCCGGGTAACACCAATTCTTCTGAAATCACCTGCTCACGGGTCAGGCCAACGGCTTCAGCCAAACGTAACCATGCTTCGCGCCCACCACCATCAGGATATTCGCCATCCTGATCAATCATCCGCTGAATCCATTCCTGACGCATACGCTGATCTGGACAATTGGCCATGATCGCGGCATCTTTCAGTGGAATATTGATTTGATAATAATAACGATTGGCAACCCACGCCTGTATTTGCTGCTGGGTGGCTTTACCCTCGTACATCATCACATGAAAAGGATGATAAATATGGTAATACTGCCCTTTATCCAGAATGGCCTGCTTAAACTGTTCGACACTTAATACATCAGCGCTTGGCATCATCATTTACCTCAAAGTTTAATCTGCATGCCATCAAAGGCGACTTCAACACCGTGAGCTTTAAGTTCAACACATTGAGCCGAGTTTTCATCTAAAATCGGATTGGTATTATTGATATGAATCAACACTTTTTTAGGGCGGCTAAGCTGATTCAGATAAGACAATGAACCACCTTCGCCACTAATATACAAATGCCCCATCTCACGTCCGGTTTTGCTGCCAACACCGGTGTGTTGCATTTCATCATCCGTCCAGAGCGTACCATCAATCATGACACAATCTGAATCGCGCATAATCTGCATGATCTGTTCATCAATCTTTCCAAGACCCGGTGCATAGAACAACTGTTTTTGTGTTTTATGATCCCGAATAATCAATGCAATATTATCGCCCTCATGCGGATCATGACGATGTGGTGAATACGGCGGTGCAGCACTTTGAATAATCAGTGGCATAAATTCCATATCTTCAAAACCCGCAATCTTGAATGCCTGTTTAGGATCGATTTGCTGATACTGCAGACCGCCATTCCAGTGCTTCAACATATTAAATACAGGGAAACCTGTGGTCAGATCCTGATAGACCATATCGGTACACCAGACCTTGATTGGACAGCCTTCACGTAAAGTCAGCAGTCCAGTGGTATGATCCAGCTGGCTATCCATCAGAATCACATCACGAATACCAGTATCACGCAACTTACGGTCAGGCTGAGCTGCCTTAAAATCAAATAATTGCTGACGGATATCTGGCGAAGCATTAAGCAGCACCCAATCGATGCCATTTTCAGAAATCGCGATTGAGGATTGTGTGCGTGCCTTGGCCTGAATCGTACCCGTACGCACGCCATGACAATTTGGGCAATTACAATTCCACTGCGGAAAGCCCCCACCAGCAGCCGAACCTAGAACATGAATATACATAGATTTAATTTCTTGTTAGAAAAAGATAAGCCCTAGGCATAACTAGGGCTTATCTTGAATTTGAATCGGAATGATTAACGTACTTCGAAGTACATGGTCACTTCAAAACCAATACGTACATCAGTAAAAGCAGGTTTAGTCCATTGCATGAAATCGTCTCCAATTGGTTTTCATCAGGTGAAATTAAGCAATTAGTTCAACATGAATAAAGCGTTTCACACCTGATTCTAAATAAAAATAATCGCTTTGTAGACCTACCCTGCCTAAGATATTGTTCGATAATTGTGAGTTTTGGCTAAATTTCGGTAAGTCATACTCAAATTCAGTCTCTCTGCTTAAAAATTGTCTACCGACAACGCTATTCTTAATAAAAATTTACACATTTTAAATATGTGATTTACATCACAGTAATTTACTTTTTCATGACCTTATGCAAATCTAGTGACAACTGTAGGATTGAATAACAAGACCAAACTACACATGACAACTTATACATTGTTCTGATCCAGTTTCGCACCGATTTATGTGGCATCAGCTTGTTCAATAAAAAGATTTAAATTTACCAGGATGTAAAAATGAATAACGATATTCCTTATCAGCTCAAGCTTTTGGCAACACAAATTGATCCCAATCTGGATGCTGATTGGCAAACGGCACTGATCACACTTTTTTCAGAACATACACCTGAACATTGCGAAAAAATTTCCCAGCAGGTGCTGCAACTCAAAAAAATTCACTGGAACCGAAAGGACAACAGCTTTTCCTATTTGGCCAAACATGACTTTGATATTCTGATTGAGAAAATTTATATCGCTCCAATCAAAGTGTTAGTGAAAAAAATTGCAGCGTCCCTAGAAAAGTTAAAAAGCTATCAGCATGCTTATGAAATTTCAGACTATCTGGAAAATATCCTGAGCCAGATTCATACCATTGAAACCGAAGACGACTTTGATCTACAAGAGCAAAAGAAACTGATTCTAAAAGAATTTATCTATGCAGCGGCGCAAATTATTCTGGCAAAAGAAAAGATCATCCTGCCTGAAAATCAGCGACATATTAATACCGACATCATTAAAACCTTTATGACCGAGGTGTTTCTCAAACAACAGTTATTAAAATATTCTTTTAACCTTTTGCGTTCGCATCAACTCAGAGCAGAAAAACCTCATATCCTGAAATATTTTCTCTATAAACAACAAAAATCCCGACAACTAGATATCGTGAAAACCTCCAAATATATTTTTGCTTTGGCACCGAGCAAGGAAGGAATGGTCAATACCTTTTCAATTCGACGTTTCTTACAAGAAGAAAAATTTGAAGGCTGCGACAATATTTATGTGAATTCAGCGATTCTGCATTTAGATAAAATCGACGACATCCGCCATCACGAACAATTCGAGTGGCAAATCAGCCGAATCATTACGATTGATAAGCCTGTTAACCAGTATGTTTCAGATATTGTGCGCAATATTGAACTGTATACCAGCAAAACCCTAGTGCCTTTCCTACGAGAGCCTCTGCAACCCAATGGGGTATTTATGGAAAAACTGGTAGAACAACGGCTGATTGATTTTGAGCAGAAACTCAATAGCAATATTCTTGAACCTGTTGCCGAAGCGCTGAAGCATTCAGTTCATCATCGAGATGAATGTAATTATCTCTATTTAAGTGTCAAACAAACGCTGGATGATCTGATTAGCCATTTTATTGAGTTCCAGTCACAGCCTTCTTTGATCTTTAATAAGCAGGTTAATCTGTTTATTGCCCGACTCAAATCTTATGCCACCTTGCTACAGAAACGGCATTCGGATGTGTTCACGGTGTTTTCTTATGAGGAATGGAAAAAACATCATGCTGAAGCACTAGAGCCAACCAATATCCTCAAAGACATTAGCTTGGCCTCACTACAGGAATACAAAGATGCTTTTTCGGAATTAAAAGAAAATCAACGCCAGCTCAAACAAAGTGCTTCGTTTCTGAGTAAGCTTATGAATAAACCTCAAAAAATAAAAGACAATATTCTCAAGCTAAAACTTAAAACAGCACAAATTAAAAAAGATGCACATCAGGAAATTATGCGGATTCAGCGACGTTTTCCATCTCTGATCGTTTATTTAGAATTTGAATCACTGATTTCAATTAACCACAAAGAACGCCATTACGCTTTTCCGACAGGAGAAAATGGCATTACCCGTTTGCCTATTCTGATTCAGATTCCAGAAGATAAAGCTTCTTTCGACTTACAAAGCATTTGTAATAGTTTGAACTTTGATTTGAATCTGGCCAATCAAAAATGGCTAGAAACCATTTAACCAGCAAGGAGCTGGCTTGTGTATAACACGCTGCTATACACAAGCTAAAAGGTGCAGTTAGCCTGCTTTGCTTGCCACAAAAGGATTAAATTGCTTTTCATAACCAATGGTACTCATCGGGCCATGACCTGAAATAAACTGGGTATCATCAGGCAAGCTAAAGCATTCGCGCTGAATCGAATCGAGCAACTGCTGGTGATTACCTTTTGGAAAATCTGTACGACCAATCGAGCCTTTAAACAACACGTCACCTGTCCACAACAAACCATGTTTGGCGTTATAGAACATCACATGACCTGGGGTATGGCCTGGGGCAAAACGCACTTCAAACTCATCGTCACCCAGCTTTAAAACTTCACCACCTTCTAACCATTGGTCCACTTTGACAGGCTGGGGAATTGGAAAGCCATAACGCGCCGAGACTTCCTGAATCATGTCCAGCCAGAACTGATCTTCTTTATGCGGGCCAATCACGGGGATCTGCCATGTTTCAGCAAGTTCACCGACTGCACCTGCATGATCAAGATGTCCGTGCGTCAACCACAGTGCTTTCACTTTTAGACCCAAAGCTTCCACTTCTTTTTTCAGCACCGCAGCATCACCACCTGCATCAATCAAAATCGCTTCTTTGCTTTCACTGTCCCATAAGATCGAGCAGTTTTGGGCAAATGCAGTAACAGGAACAATTTTGACTTGGAGCATAAAAACCTCTGGCGAAATAAAGCGTCGATTTAACGATGGGCTAAGGTATGAGTGAGTGCATCAAGATTAGCCTGAACCAGACCAGCAAGCAAATCTATATGGGCCTGATCCGCATTCAAGGCTGGAATATAGACATAGTCTCCGCCACCTGCATGCTGGAAAATCTCTTTATTCTGCATCGCCAACTCTTCCAGCGTTTCCAGACAATCTGCTGAAAAGGCTGGACTAATCACCTGTACCGATTGAACCTTTTGTTCACCCCATTGCTGTAACAACTGATCCGTATAAGGCTTTACCCATTCCTGCTTACCAAAACGTGACTGAAAGCTGATCGCCCATTCATCTTCTTTGAGATGTAAAGCTTCTGCCACCAGACGTGCTGTGGTTCGGCAACGGTCTGCATAGGGGTCGCCTTTATCGGCATAAGGTTGAGGAATACCATGAAATGACATCAACAGTTTTTCAGCTTTGCCATGCTGTCCCTGATAATACAGTACGCTATCTGCCAACGCCTGAATAAATAAAGGGTGCTGATGATAGTCCTTAATAATGGTCAGACCAGGTAAATGACGTTGCTGTGGAATCCATTTGGCAAACGCATCATATAATGGCGCTGTCGAGGTCGCTGAATATTGCGGGAACAACGGCAGTAAAATTACATGTTCTTGTGGATCTTTTGCCAGTTGCGCCAGTACATCATGGATACTCGGTTGGCCATAAGTCATGGCGGGCACAACCGTCAGATCAAACTGATGATTTTCTTCTTGTAGGCGTTGCTTAATCAGCAGTGTTTGTTCCAGCACAATTTCACGCATCGGTGAGTCATTCGACCAGACCGAAGCATAGGCTTCAGCCACCCGTTTCGGACGGAAGGTCAAAACAAATAAGTGCAGGATGATCCACCATAATAATTTGGGAATCTCAATCACACGGGTATCAGATAAAAACTGTTTCAGGAAACGTCGTACTGCTGGCACAGTTGCTTCATCTGGCGTACCTAAATTGGCCAGAATCACAGTCACTTTTGGTTTTTGTGTCGCTAACATAGACCGCATCCGCTTTTCATTGGGTTCATACAATTACTTTAGCAGTTTTAGCCCTGTTTGCTAAATTGGATTAATGCATGGTCTTAAATTGAAAAACCCGATTGCTATCCAGCATATTACTTTCCAGTAGTTTCTGTCCTTTTGCGGTGAGCTGCCACAACATACGTTGACGGTCATCACGCCCTGTTGGCACAATCCATTCATTTTGACGCATTTGTAATTTGATCTCATGCAAAGCACGAATATTCACTTGGGCACGAGATACAGCATGCGCCCTTGGCATTTCCTTACGGGCATCGTCCAAACCTGTCTCATTGAGATATTCATTGATCCGCTTGGAAAAATATTCTTCTGGTGTCGGGATCACAAAAGCTGAACCGAGAACATTCAGTAATTGCGCCCATGTCATCTTGCGATGTGGCTTAACTTCCTTGAAATTGCCATCCTGATAGGCATGCATCCGATATTCAAATGAATAGAGTTCATGCATCGAAACTTTAGGTACATTGGTCAGCGGATCAGCTTCACGATTGCCCAGTTCCGTTTCCAACTGTTTCACCTTGGCACGTAATGCGTCAATTTCATCACGCAATACCTGCGTATTTTGTGGACGCACCCACCCCACCACAGGATAACGCTCTAGCATTTGCGGCATACTTGAACGTACAGCCAGCTCCAGATCTCTTAAGGTACGATAACAAAAGACCTGATCCACTTCGTGTTGTAACTGTTTTCTAAATTCTTTGAATTTTTCTTTAAGTTCTGGCTTGTGATCATGCAATTTGGCATCACGAGACTCTGGGTCTTCATGCATAAATACAATCACAGGCTTTTGTTTGGTCATGGCATAAATATATTCCAGATGCATATAGCCGACACCTGAAACGGATTGTTCGCCATATTGGCTACCCAGCAAAATCACCACATAATCACAATCATCAATTTGACGGCGAGCAATCGAAGTACTGAGCGGGGTGCGCTGTTCCAGCCCCCATGACAGAAATCCCATGCCAACTAATGTTTGTGCGAGAACCGCTCGCTCTGGTTGCATTTCATTGCCAGAGGTAGAAATAAAGACTTGATAACGAGTATCTTGCATAGGCTAGGCCCCAATTCATTGATCAATAATATCAAGTATTTATCTTGATTTTTTATTAACAACTAACCCCAATAAATATATAAATATGGCTCGATTTAGTGATTTCCTATCTCAATCTCGGCCAGATTTTGAATCTTCCATGTTAATTGTTCTGGTATAAGGTGCTGAAGAACGGGTTCTAGTTCGACCGCATTGTTACCACTGACATAACATTGAATACGGGTAATGTTATGACGCAATTTGTCACATAATAACCCATTTTTAATTAAAAGATAGGCAGTTTGTCGCGCAACTGCTTGTCCAGAATCAATTAATTTTAATTTTTCAGAAAAAATCTGACGAATCGCATCTTTCAGGAAAGGATAATGGGTACACCCCAAGACCAGAAAGTCAGCACCCTGCTCGACCACAGGTTGTAAAATCTGTTGTAGTACCTCGAGACACGCTGGGCTCATCTGCTGCCCAGCCTCAACAAATGGCACCAGTTCCAGACTCGTCACCGTCAACACTTTGACACCAGCAGGCTGTGCGAAGTTTGCCATCACATCTTTAATCAGCTGTCCACGGAAGGTGGCAGGCGTCGCCAGCACAGCCACGACTTTGGATTGAGTTTGAATGACGGCGGGCTTTAATGCAGGCACAAGACCAACGATTGGAAAACGTTCTCCATAATGATCGCGTAAGTAATCCAGACTAAAAGCAGAAGCCGTATTACACGCCACCACCGCAATTTTACAACCCTGACGGTAAAGCCATTCGATTGCCTGCGCAGTCAGCTGACGGATTTCCTGATCTGAACGCGCACCATATGGCACATGAGCCGTATCTGCATAGTAGAGAATGCGTTCATTTGGTAAATGTCGTGCAATTTCTTGTGCAACCGATAAGCCGCCAATGCCTGAGTCAAAAACCCCAATGGGTGCATCAGCAGATGCGTGTGGCATTGGATCAAGTAAAAGAGGCATGGATTGAACGGCTGTCATATTACACATGGACACTGGTTTATTTACTCTTTTAAGCTTAAACCTCAGGTGCTCAAATGCAAGACCAAATCACCACTTTTTAGCGTTAAAACCGTGTCACCTTGCGCATTTTCAGACAAAGTTCCGTAGTTCACGAGATGATAAAAACTCTGACGCTGGATCAGGGCATTCATACCAAAACGGACATGCACATAAGGACGTAACTCCCCTTCATATTCACGCATAAAAACAGGATGTGCTTCATCTACAATAATCACATCCTGATTGATGGTGGTGAGTTGCAGATAGGTTTTGCCTTCGATTTGCACCTGATCCGCCTGATTGATCAACAATGGTTCATCTTCAACTTCGATTTCAATCTGTTCCACCGGGGTTTTGAGGTAGAATTTGCCGTCCTCTTTCCACAACACCTTACTGAACAGATCCAGAAGAGCCTGACGTTTGATCAATTGACCTTCGTGCCACCATTCTCCATTGGCTTTTATGCGTAGATCCATTTTGCCACAATGCTTTGGATGCCACTGGTCTAAAGGCGGAATTGACCTTTTGTGACTTTGCTGTACATCATTTAAGTATTGTGCAATGTTCATTAAGTTTTTATCATCAGAAAACATGATTTTTCCCTGATTTTCTAAAGAGTTTTGTGGAGAATCATTTTCATTTATCATAGTTTATGCCTTGCTGACGAGAAAATATGACCGCTCAGCCAATTGGCGAGATCAAGGTTTAAAACTATACTATCCCAAACGTTTGCAAGCACATATTATCATTTGTGTTTGGCAATTAAGAACACTCATGGCAGCGCCGAATCGCAATATTACGGTTGCCACCCTTAAAAATATGAGGAGTCCTACATGGAACACATCGAACGTGAAGCGATGGAGTTTGACGTAGTGATCGTAGGCGCAGGACCTGCGGGTTTATCTGCTGCGATTAAAATTCGTCAATTAGCGATTGAAAACAACCTACCTGACCTTTCTGTATGTGTTGTTGAAAAAGGCTCCGAAGTAGGTGCGCATATCCTTTCAGGTGCTGTACTTGAACCACGTGCCATGAATGAATTATTTCCAAACTGGAAAGAAGAAGGCGCACCACTGAATGTCCCTGTCACAGGTGACGAAACTTATTTCTTATTGTCTGATACCAAAGCGCAAAAAATGCCGTATTGGATGGTACCAAAATCAATGCACAACGAAGGGAACTATGTCATTTCTCTTGGTAATGTCGTGCGCTGGTTAGGCCAGAAAGCAGAAGAGCTGGAAGTTTCAATTTTCCCGGGTTTTGCTGCATCTGAAGTGCTTTACCATGAAGATGGTACGGTAAAAGGTATTCAAACAGGTGATATGGGCATTGGCAAAAATGGTGAGCCAACGCATAACTTCACGCCTGGTTATGAACTTCATGCCAAATATACATTGTTCGCTGAAGGCTGCCGTGGTCACCTCGGTAAACGCCTGATTGCAAAATACAATCTTGATAAAGATGCTGATCCACAGCACTACGGTATCGGGATTAAAGAGCTTTGGGAAATCGATCCTGCTAAACATAAGCCAGGCTTAGTCATGCATGGTGCTGGCTGGCCGTTGTCTGAAACAGGTTCATCTGGTGGCTGGTGGTTATACCACGCTGAAAACAATCAGGTGACTTTGGGTATGATCGTGGATTTATCGTATGAAAATCCGCACATGTATCCATTCATGGAAATGCAACGCTGGAAAACGCACCCAACCATCAAGCAATTCCTTGAAGGCGGTAAACGTATTTCTTACGGCGCACGTGCTGTTGTGAAAGGTGGCTTTAATGCTTTACCTAAACTCACTTTCCCAGGCGGTTGCCTGATTGGTGATGATGCTGGTTTCTTGAACTTCTCAAAAATCAAAGGCTCACACACTGCAATGAAATCAGGTATGTTGTGTGGTGAGGCAGTATTCGAAGCGATTGCTGCGGGTGTTGCAAAAGGTGGTGATCTTGCGATTGCACGTGTGCTTGAAGGCGACGATCATTTCGACAAAGAATTGACTGCGTATACAGACAAATATAACAATTCTTGGTTAAAAGAAGAGTTATATAACTCACGCAACTTTGGCCCTGCAATGCACAAGTTTGGTCAGTGGATTGGTGGCGCGTTTAACTTTATCGATCAAAACATCCTTAAAGTGCCATTCACGTTGCATGATCTTAAACAAGACTTTGCTGCACTTAAAACTGTAGATGCGTCAACGTTTAAACCAAACTATCCAAAACCAGATGGCAAGTTGACCTTTGACCGTTTATCTTCTGTATTCGTATCAAATACCGTACATGAAGAAAATCAGCCAGCGCACTTAAAGTTGACTGATCCATCTATTCCAGTTGATGTAAACCTACCAAAATGGGATGAGCCTGCTCAACGCTACTGCCCTGCGGGTGTTTATGAAATCATGGAAAATGATGATGGTTCAAAACGCTTCCAGATCAACGCAGCAAACTGTGTACACTGTAAGACCTGTGATATTAAAGATCCATCACAGAACATCACTTGGGTAACGCCTGAAGGTGGCGGTGGTCCGAACTATCCAAATATGTAATTCAAAATAAAAAATCCGAGTTTAGACTCGGATTTTTTATGCGCCATGCACTTTAAAAGTTAACCTTTCTGCACAAGATAGCGGTATTCAGTATTACTATTTTCATCCTGATTTTCTTCTTTGAGCAACAGCTCATGACCAAGATGCATACAAAATTTTGGAATATCCCATGATGTTGAAGGGTCTGTTGCCAATACTTCAACAATCTCACCTGACTTGGCTTTGCGAATGGCTTGGTGCAACATCATCACAGGTTCAGGGCAACGTAAACCTCGCGTATTGATTTGAACAGCGGGAAGTTTTGGTTGTTCAGACATCATAAAACTCAAATATTCGAATTTTCACATTTTAGCATAAACTGCTCATATAAAAATCATCTGGCCTGTTTTGGAAAACTGTACGTTTTTTACATAGTATTGTTGATGCATATCCGCTTTATCTTCGGTATGATGAAAATCATCTAATTGATATAGAGAGTCTTTAGGAAAGATCATGGTCGAGGAATCCAGTCCGTCGTGGGGTATGCGTGGCTTAAGAAAATGGTTAGGTACCGCACCTGAAACCCGCGATGAATTACTCAAGTTAGTTCAAGACTCACGTCGCTTTTTAGAGCCAGATACTGTTGCTATGCTTGAGGGTGTTCTTGACCTGCCAGCAACAAAGATTCGAGAAGTCATGACACCGCGTACAGCGATCATCAGTTTGCAGGAAGACGATCAATTACTTGATATTCTGCATGTCCTGATCGACTCTGCACATTCGCGCTTCCCTGTATTCTCAGCGGATCAAAGCGATAATGTGGTGGGCATCTTATTAGCGAAAGACCTATTACCTTTTTTAACTGAGCGTAATGTCAAAGTTGATATTCGTTCGTTGATGCGCCAGCCTGTGTTTGTGCCTGAAAGTGCACGTTCAGATCAGGTGTTGCGTATGCTGAAAAATACGCAAACTCATATTGCCATCGTGATTGATGAATATGGTTCAACCTCTGGTCTCGTCACCCTTGAAGATATTCTTGAAGAGATTGTCGGCGAAATTGAAGATGAACATGATATTGCGGATGAAGAAGCCTTATATATCGTTCCAGATAATGACCCGACCACAGCAAATACGTGGATTGTGCAGGCACTTACACCAATCGAACATTTCAACACTATTTTAAATGCAGATTTTTCTGACGATGAAGTTGAAACTATGGGCGGTTTACTGCTGCAAGAGATTGGTTTAGTGAGCGATTTACAAGGTCAAACCATTGAGCTTGGCGATTGGCAATTTACCATTATTGAAGCAGATGCACGCACTATTCATCTGATTCGAGCTGTCCGTCAATGAGAACCTATTTTGAGAAGCTGTTAAATTCGTCTCAACCACAAAAACAGCTCCCTTTTATTTTTCCACTTTTGATTGCACTCATTTCGGGTGCAATCTTTAGTTTGGCGCTCGCCCCGTACTATTTCTGGTGGCTTGCGATTTTGTCGCCTGCATTACTCTATGCCGTATTGCGCCAGCGTAGCCCACGTCAGGCCTTTGCGCTCGGCTGGGCCTATGGCTTTGGTTTATGGTTTGTCGGGGCATTCTGGCTCTATACATCCATCCATACCTATGGTGATACCAATGCTTTTTTAAGCGTGTTGATGATTGCCTTTATGGCGGCTGCAATGGGCTTGTTTACGGCATTTCAGACTTGGCTATATCGTCGCTTTTTTCCAGAGACGCCGCTTACTTTTGCACCACTATGGGTGCTGTTTGAGTGGGCAAAAACCTGGGTATTCACTGGTTTTCCGTGGTTATTCGCAGGTTATGCCTTCACTGAACGCCTATTAGATGGCTATGCACCTCTATTTGGTGTTTATGCTGTTTCTTTCGTTGTCATCGTACTGGCCTGTGCGCTGGTCGAGATTTTAAATCGTCGCTGGTTTTGGGCGGTGCCTTCCGCAGTTCTAGTTTTAGGTGCATGGGGCGCTGGATTTATTCAGTTTGTACAACCGAAAGCAGCCAAACCACTGAGTGTATCTTTGGTTCAAGGAAATATTCCTCAAGACCTGAAATGGTTAACTGAATACCAGATTAAGACCTTAGAAATTTATGCCACGCTGACTCGTGCTGAATGGGGACGTGATCTGATTGTCTGGCCAGAATCTTCGATTCCAATGTTCCAGACCGATATTCCAGAATTTCTGGAGGCGATGGATGCGCAAGCCAAGAAAACAGACAGTGCATGGGTGACCGGTATCCCGTATTGGGATATGGCGAAGTCGCAGCAAGTCGGTGAACCATTGTATTACAACAGTATTATGGCTTCAGGCAGCGACTCACATGGCTTGTATAAAAAGCAACGTCTGGTGCCGTTTGGTGAATATATTCCATTATCAGGCATGCTGAAATGGGTACTCCCAGCAATGCAGAATGATGTCAGTATGAGTGGTTTTTCTCGTGGTGAATCGAACCAGAAGCCATTAATGGTTAAAGGTCATGCGCTGGCAGCTGCAATTTGCTATGAAGTGGCTTATCCAAACCTGACCCGCCGTAATGCATCGAATAGTGACTTTTTGATCACTGTTTCAAATGATGCATGGTTTACAGGGACTGCTGGGCCTTGGCAACATTTGCAAATGGTACAAATGCGTGCCAAAGAAAATGGCCGCTGGTTTATTCGTGCGACCAATACCGGTGTGACAGCATTTATCGATCAGAACGGTCATATTGTGAAACAGGCGCCAATTGATCAGGAAGCCGTGCTTCGTGGTGAACTGCCTGCCATGCAAGGGCAAACCTTGTATAACCGCTTAAGCGATTATCCGATCCTGATTTTCTCACTTCTATTATTGATCGTTGGCTGGATTTACCGTCCACGTAAAGTCGATATTTCATTTAAATCACGTCGATAAATCACAACAACTTTGTGCCCAGAGGAACATCAAACTCTGGGACGCAAAGTGCCACCTCTCCTTCCGCATTATGAAATCCTGTGACCAGACATTCTGATTGAATTGGGCCAATCTGTTTCTTCGGGAAGTTCACTACGGCAACCACCAGTTTTCCAATCAAGTTTTCAGGCTGATAAAGTTTGGTAATTTGCGCACTGGATTTTCGGATTCCTAATTCTTCACCAAAATCAACTTGCAAGATATAAGCTGGTTTTCGCGCTTCTTTAAATACTTCAGCCTGTACAATCCGACCGACACGTAACTCCACTTTGGTAAAATCATTCCATTCAATTTGTTGCATCTAATTGTTCTCTTCGATTTTTAAAGTCATATGGAATATAGAGGATCTCTATTTTTAAATAAAGATGCTCATTTTTTATTCCTTATTCTGATCCTTCATGTTAAATTCATTTTGCTCTTTATAAAGCCGTAAACGTTTACGTCAATCAACGTGCCAACATATCTCCAACAACGTTTGGAGCTATTTGATCAAGATATTCCATATTTGATCAGGCACTGGCGTTTGTTGGTTTACGGAGAAAAAAATGCAAAATTTAAAAGGGTCTTCTTTTCGTTTTCAAAAGATTCCAAATCGTTACGCCACCGTAGTTTTACCTTTATTCCTATCTATCATCATGACTTTTATCGTGTCGTGCATTAGTACTTTACGTAGCATGGGATTAGAACAGTTTTCTACTCACATCTGGCTATCCGCATGGGGAATTTCGTGGTTAATTGCCTTCCCTGTTTTACTTTTGGTCTTGCCAATCGTACGCAAAATTACCTTTCTGTTTGTTCACGCTGGCTAAATTCAGGCAATAAAAAACGTAGATTTTAAATCTACGTTTTCAACGCCCAATATTTTAATCATTTAAAAGCTTATCGATAATTGCACGCTTAAATAGGCAACCAGACTGGATAAAAATAACATCGGAATATAACGATAAGCCTTAAATAAAAACTGCTCATATTTAGAAATCAGGTCAACATGATTCCAGACCGTGGTTTTCAAGGCACTTAAAAAGCACAAGACAAACCATGCACTTAACATGCTTAATGCAAAGAAACCAATCATAATCTGGCTACTTCCCTCAGTGGCTTGCCATAATGTTAAAGCACCTTCACTAATGGGTAATAAAGTTAAAATGAGCAATACAGATTTAAGCATTGCCCAATGAAACTGATTCAGTTCATCTAACATAAAAAATGCTTTCATCTGATTTCTCACAATTGGTTTCAATGGTCTGAATTTATTATGCAAAGCTTTGATCTAAAGAAAAAGTCTATTTTTCTGCATAATTTCTTTTTCTTGTAACTATTAAATATGGGAATAATTCTTATTATAACTCTCACATATTCTATATTTTATTCTATCTTTATTTTTCAATGATTTATTAATTAATTTCGAATTAAGAAACATTATCACTTCACTC